>QHON01000165.1 GCA_003218815.1 Verrucomicrobiota bacterium | reverse complement strand
CGAACCTGAAACCGGGTTGCGCGATTTGCGGACTCCAGCCGTTCGCCCACGAATCCCACCAGCTCGCTGTCCGGGCGGCGGAAGTTACATTCCAGCCTAACGAAAGACCGACCACGACGACGCCAGCAAGCGCCGCTGTTTTTGCAAACGTGAATGTGTTTTGGACCAGTTTACCCAGTTCGAGTCCCCGTGTGTTTGTCCACGTCAGCAGCGCGATAAGAGCAATCGCGACCAGTTGTTCGGTGGAGAGGCTGATGGCGTAACCGGCACCTAACGAGACTGGCGCGACCAAGTAATTATCCGACGCGATGGTGCCAGAAAAAACGCCAAGAAACTTGGCGAATGCGATTGCCACGGCCGCAATTGTGCCGGTTTGAATGACAAGAAATAATGTCCAACCGTACAAAAATCCGATTGACGAACCGTAGGCTTCGCGGAAAAAAACGTAAACGCCACCAGCGCGCGGCATCATTGTCGCCAATTCCGAGCAACAGAGGGCGCCAGTGATTGTCATCAAACCGGCGACCGCCCACGCCAGGAGCAACCAGCCGGGCGCGCCAATTAATCGGGCTGATTCGGCCGATGTAATGAAAATGCCCGACCCAATCATCGAGCCCATCACAATCATCGTCGCATCGATTGGCCCGAGCGCGCGAACGAGACCGCTCTGTCGTTGCTTGTCGCTCATTTGGAAAACTTAGGAGCGCGAATTGTGACGCCTTCCTTCTCAAGATGCGCCCGCAGCACGCGTGCAAATTCTACCGCTCTCGGTGTGTCACCGTGTAGGCAAATCGTCTCCGCACGAACATCGACATCTACGTTATCGATCGATTGAACTTTGCCCTCCCGCAGCATTCGCATCACGCGTGCGGCAGATTCCTTCGGATCGTGCAGCAAAGCGTCTGGTCGGTTTCTTGGAACAAGGGAACCATCGGCCAGGTAATTGCGATCCGCGAAAACTTCGCGGGCGACACCCAAATGCTCCGCTTCACCAGCTCGCGCAAGCGCACTCTTGTCAGGCGCAAATAAAACCAGCGCCAAATCGACCGCGACGATTGCGCGCGCTATTGCGTCCGCAAGTTGCTGGTCACGTGTCGCCATGTTGTAAAGCGCGCCATGTGGTTTCACATGATTCGGCCGGACGCCGAGGTTATTGGCAATTGCCTGAAAAACACCGAGCTGGTAAGAGACCGCGTCGAAGATTTCAGTAGGTCTGACCGCCAACTGCTTCCGGCCGAAATTCTCGCGATCGAAAAGACTCGGATGCGCCCCAACCGCCACGCCTTGATCACGGGCCGCGGAAATCGTCTCATGCATCGTTTCTGCGTCGCCGGCGTGAAAGCCGCACGCGATGCTGGCGGATGAAACGAGCTTCAGCAGCTCCTTGTCATGGCCGGCTCCTTCGCCAAGATCGGCGTTAAGGTCGACATGCAAATTCATGAATCATGCAAACGGAGTCCAATACGAAAGCGTTCGAGCTGACGCTCGCGTTCAAGCAAAAGCCGATGCGCGTTCGCCATTGAAACTTCGGAGAAACGGACGTGATTGCCCGCACGAAGTTGGGCGGCAAGGGAAAGATCGACCGTGATCACGTGCGCGATTTTCGGATAACCACCAATCGTTTGGCAATCTCCCAGAAGCAGAATCGGCCGGCCGCCGGGTGGGACTTGAATCGTGCCGGGCGCAACTGCCTCAGAGACATGATCGACATCATCGTTTCGGTGTAGTTCAGGACCGTCGAATCTGACTCCCATCCGGTCTGAATCTGGCGACACGACAAATGCGTCACTTGAAAGACGTTGTCTGGTTACCTCATGGAAACGGGGCCAATCGACGCCGCGAATAACGCGCAGAACTGTTTCTGTCTTCGCCGTGCTCGACCATTCAACAGGCGAACTCCACGAAGCAACTCGCCGCTCGCGCAAAAGGTCGACAAGTGAACGCGAAAACTCCGACTGATTCCCCAGCGGAGCTTCATCCCCGTCGCGCAATGCGCGACCAATTAGTCCGCCAAATTTTGCGCGCAAATCGGTAGATCGGCTGCCAAGCACAGGGGGCACATCGATCCCCCCGGAAATTGTCAGCCACGCGCGACAACCAATCTTCGGTTGGTCGATCGCCAATTCGTCGCCTGCGTCCAGCACGCATGCGTGGCCAGCGGGCAAAGGCGTTGATCCGGAGCGAATGTCGAAGTCGCCTCCGCACCATGCGATCACGCGCTTATCCTGGAGACGCATTCGCAGACCGCCGAACGTGATTTCAAGTCCAGCGTCCGATTCGTCGTTGCCAATGAGAAGATTTGCGACACGCAACGCATGCGAGTCGAGCGCGCCGCCAACCGAGACACCGAACTGACGGAAGCCATTTCGGCCGAGATCTTGAACGCTGGTCAAAAATCCCGCCTGCGTGACGCTCAAATTCATCCCCTTACCTCCTCAAAACGTCCATGCTTCGAATTCTTGACGCGAGATTGCCCGGAAGCGTAGGCGATCGCCCGCTCGCAAAAGGGTGGGAGGATTTTTCTGCGGCTCGAAAAGCCGCAACGGCGTACGACCAATTACATTCCAACCGCCGGGAGAGCGCAGCGGGTAAATGCCGCTCTGCGTCCCCCCGATCGCAACCGACCCGGCAGGGATTTCTTTTCGTGGCGTAGCACGGCGCGGCGTTGTTAATTTTTCTGGAAGACCGGCGAGATATGGAAACCCAGGAGTGAAGCCGATGCAGCTCACATGATAATCAGCCGCGCTGTGAAGATCGACGACTTCCTTCGGCGACATCCGTGCGTGTTGCGCAACGTGATCAAGATCGAGAGCGAACTCCGGATCGTAACAAACCGGAATCTCAACCGTGCGTGCGGCCGCTTTCTTGCGTCGCTTACGTTCACCAGGCGGGAGTGACTCGTGAATTTTCTGTGTTAGCCATTCAATCACGCGGTCGGGCTCGACTGCGTGGTTGATCACGCGGATCGGATCGAAGAAAACGGCGACTGTGGTGTAAGCCGCTGCGAGTTCGATTACACCTGGAATGTGCGCGTCCTCAAGTCGGCCACGCACGTCCAAGACTTCATTTAAAGTTTTCTCAGGCGCATCTTTAAACCGATCACGAACGTGCACGATGAGGGCAGAATCTCCGAGGGGCGTAATGTCCATCAGCGCATGCTATTTCCAAAATAAGCTTTCGATCTTCGCGCGCACTCCGGCAATCAAGATGCCGCCCGCGACGGATCGGAACCTCGAGGCGAGACTGCGTCCGCGACATTTTCCACATGCTCTCTGATTTCGCCGACTTGCGGATGAACTTCGCGGATCAAATCATGCTCGGCCTCCGAAATCTGTTCGATGCGCGTCGTCATTTCGTGGAGTTCTTTCAGCATCGCACCCTGGCGTGAAGAGATGCGACGCATCCACCAAAAGCAGACGCACCAGCAACCAAGACCGACCCACGTGAGCACGAAGAGGATCATGTCACTGCACGCGCGAGGCTTCGATCTCGATGTTGACCGCGACCGTCTGGCCGATTCCCGAAATCGATTCGGCGCCTTGACTGAACATCAAATTGAAATCGCGGCGCTTGAGCGGCTCGGTTGTCACTGCCCAACGCGTTTCTTTGATATCATTCGAGATCGGGCTCATTAGCTTCACATGGAGTGTGATCGGCTTCGTGACGCCGTGCATAGTGAGATCGCCAAAAATGTCGCCGCTTTGCTGACCGGTCTGTCTCACCCTGCCGCTTTTGAATGTCATTTCGGGAAACTTTGCGACGTTAAAAAATTCCGCGCTCCGCAAATGGTTGTCACGTTTGACGATTCCGGTGTCGATGCTGCGAATGTCGATTCTTGCCACGACCGACGATTTTTCGGGATGCTCCCGGTCGATCTCGATCTTGCCGTCGAATTTCGGGAACTTGCCATGAGTTGTTCCGAGAAATTGGTGAACAGTGAAACCGATCGTGGAACGCGACTGGTCAAATTTGTAGACTTCGTTGCCGAGCGCGCGTGAGCTGACGGCAGCGAGCAAAACAAAGCTGACAACAAGCCGAGTTTTCATCAAATTTCCTTTCGATTTTATGGTCTATTTGCGGCCGCGACCAACGTCTTTAATAGCGGCGTGCGCGATAACGGCAATTTCCCGAATAAATTGCCAAGCGCAAAAGCAGGATCGGCCTGTAGTTTTTTGGCATCGTGGACGCCGGCAATTCGCGCCAGCTCAGTCTCGAAGTGGGTAACTGCGCGTAGATTCGGATCGTTTGCATCGAGATAACCAAACGCCCGGCTTAGTAGCGCAAAGAGTTCCGGCTCCCGATGATCCCGCTCCGTGCAAATCTCAATTAGCTCGACAAAATAGGCTGCCGTCTGCGTCCGCAGATAATTTTTGCGGATTCCACCGAAGGGATTTCTCAACACGACTTCCGTAAGCGTATGTAGATCGGACCGGCGGCTCCGGGCGATTTGAATTTCCGCTTCGAAGAACAAATCCAGTTTGCCCGCAAACGGACTTCTCGCTCGGCGCGCCCCTTTTGCGACAGTTTGAATGCAGCCGAGGGATTCCGTGCACCACGAAACGATCAGACTAGTGTCGCTGAATTTTCGCTTGCGCAAAAGGATGGCCACAGTGCTTTCCATTATTGGAAATTTAGCACGTCTGCCTCCCGCTTTTTACATCCAAGGATGGATTCCACGGCGAAACCTTTGCGTTATGCCAGAAGACGAAACAATCGAACGGGCACACGAAGATGAACGTGAAGGGCTCTCACCTTCCACCCAGGCGGGCGAATTCGTGCGCGAAGAAATGGAGCACATTCGGGAGGGGGAACACGGCGCGCGGTCCCCCCAACAAGCGATAGCGATCGGTTTGTCAAAAGCGCGGCGTGCCGGCGTGAAGTTGCCTCCGCCGAAACGCGGGAAAACCTCCGCGCGGACGCGAAAGCAAGCGAAGCGCGATTTGGCGAAGGGCCGCCGCGGGGCAAGAAAGAAACCTTCGCGTGCTCGGGCACGGGCGACCAAAGGCGCGCTCAAACGCGAACGGCGTTCCGCCGCTTCGCGTAAGGCGCTTTCGCGACAAGCACGCTCAGCTGCACGCCGACGAAGCGCCCGTTCGCGCTCGGCCACGGCGAAAAAGGCCGCGCGGACGCGAAAACGCCGGAAGCGTCGGTAGGTGGGCGGCCCAAAGGTCGGCAATCAGCGATTTAGGATGTGCAACGCGCGCTTCTCCACGTTGAGCGCGGCCTCTCTGACCGCTTCGCTCAAAGTCGGATGCGAATGACACGTCCGGCCGATATCCTCAGAGCTCCCGCCGAATTCAATCACCGAAACGGCTTCGGCGATTAATTCCGAAGCTGCGTGTTGCAAAATGTGCGCGCCGAGAACGCGATCCGTTTTCGCGTCCGCAACAAACTTGACCATTCCATCGACATCTTCATTGCAGAGCGCGCGACTGTTGGCCCGGAACGGGAACTTTCCAATGCGATAATCGATCCCTTTTTCCTTCGCTTGGTCCTCGGTCAAGCCGACGCCTGCAAGTTCGGGATTCGTGTAAATGATTCCGGCAATTGCATCGTAGTTCACGTGGCCAGATTTCCCCGCAATTATCTCCATGCAGGCGATCCCTTCGTCTTCCGCTTTATGCGCGAGCATCGGGCCGGCAGTCACATCGCCAATTGCGTAAATGCCTTGAATGTTTGTCCGAAAATTTTCGTCCACTTTGATGCGCTTCCGGTCATCGAATTCGACACCAACTTTCTCTGCACAGACTCCTTCGGAAAACGGACGGCGCCCGACCGAGACAAGGACTTTGTCGGCGTCGAATTTCATCTCTTCGCCACCTTTGGTTGCCGTCACCGTTGCGTGGCCATTTGTGAGCTTGACCGCGCTCACCTTCGTTTCCAGATGAAACGTGATACCCTGAGCAGTTAGCGAGCGCTGGAGCAGATTCGAGAGTTCGAGATCGAAGCCGACCGCAATGCGCGGAAGAAATTCGAGCATGGTTACTTCCGAGCCGAGCCGATTCCAAACCGAACCAAGTTCCAGACCAATCGCGCCCGCGCCAATCACGAGCAGTTTCTTCGGCGGCTCCGTGAAACAAAGTGCTTCCGTGCTGCTAACGATTGTTTTGCCATCAAATTTCGCAAACGGTAGCTCGACCGGCGCGCTACCAGTGGCAATCACGATGTTTTTGGTTTCGAGCTCCTGCGTCTTGCCATCCGATGATTTGACCGAAACTTTTCCAGGCGCAGCGATCGTGCCAAATCCTTCGAACGTCGTGACCTTGTTTGTCTTCATGAGCGCACGCACGCCGCTCGTGAATGTTTTCACCACCTTGTCTTTGCGCTGCTGCATCTTTCCAAGATCGACATGCACGCCGTCGAACATGACGCCATGTTTCTCGGCTTCTTTTTTTGCGAACATAAAATGGTCGCTCGAGGTCAACAGCGCTTTGCTAGGGATGCAGCCAATGTTTAAACAAGTGCCGCCGAGTTCCTTGTCTTTTTCGACAAGTGCGGTCTTCAGTCCGAGTTGCCCGGCTCGGATCGCGGCGATATAGCCGCCCGGCCCTGAGCCAATAATTACGACATCAAATTTTTCCATGACCAGTTCGCCGGCGCGGGGGGTCCGCCACGCCTCACCTCAAAAATCGAGCGGCAGCTTTTTCGGGTCCTCAATGCATTCCTTCACTTTTATGAGAAACGTAACCGCCTCTTTTCCATCGACCGCGCGGTGATCGTAGCTAAGAGCGAGATACATCATCGGGCGGACTTCGACCTTTTTGTCAATCGCCACCGGTCTCGGCATAATCTTGTGCATGCCCAAAATTCCACTTTGCGGCGGGTTAAGAATCGGCGTGCTGAGAAGCGACCCGTAGACACCGCCATTTGAAATCGTAAACGTGCCGCCCTGCAAATCTTCGATTTTCAATTTGCCTTCACGCGCCTTCACTGCGTAACCGGCTATGTCGAGTTCCAATTCAGCAAAACTCTTTTTATCAGCATCACGCACAATCGGTACAATCAGTCCGCGTTCCGTTCCAACTGCGACGCCGATGTCGTAGAAGTTGTTCTGAATGAAATCGTCTTCCTCGATCCGGCCGTTGACCACAGGGACCGCCTTGAGTGCTTCGACCGCCGCTTTGATGAAAAACGACATAAGACCGAGCTTGATTCCGTTCTTCTTCGTAAACCCCTCTTGCGATTTGGCGCGCAGCTCTTGAATCGCGCTCATGTCACACTCGTTAAAAGTGGTGAGGATGGCGGCGGTTTGCTGCGCCATGACTAGTTGCGCAGCAATTTTACGCCGCAACGGCGACATTTTTTTCCGGGTAAATCGTTCCGTGCCCGGCTCCGCTTGTCGATCGCGATCCTCCTTCTCTTCTTCCGGGTGCGCGGCCAGCACGTCACCTTTCGTTAGGCGGCCATCTTTTCCGGTCCCTGAAATTTTTGCCGGCTCGAGATGTTCTTCTTCAACAATGCGCCGAACGGCCGGCGAAAGAACTTCCGCACCTGTTGATTTCTGCTTCGAAGCGACAGGTGCTTTCGTCTCCGGCGGTATAGGCTGCTTTTTTTTCTCCCCAAGCGTTGCTTTTTTTTCCGCAGGCGGGATTACCTCAGGAACCTTGGAATCATCAATTATTGCGACAACTTCGCCGATTTTTACTTCCTGACCTTCAGCGGCTTTCGCTTCCAGGACACCAGCGTTTTCGGCGACGATCTCGGTTGAAACTTTCTCGGTCTCGAGAGTAAAGAGCGCATCGCCTGGGTTTACGAAATCGCCCGATTTTTTATGCCAGACGGAAACCACCCCGCTGGAAATCGATTCGCCGACCGCGGGAATTTTAACTTCGATGCTCATCAGTGTCGTACAGTATGCGCAAAGCAAGCGGGTGGTCGAACCGAACGTTTGACCTTACGCTGTGGTTCGGGCGTCCGGCGCTCCCTTATTAGATGTTAAACGCTTCGGCGATCAAGCACGCCTGCTCGCGTTTGTGGGTGGCGAGCGCGCCGACTGCCGGACTAGCGCTGGCATTGCGGCCGGCATAGGCGACGTCGCGACCGAAAAGCTGCCGTAGTCGTGGCTCGATGAAACTCCACGCGCCCATGTTTTGCGATTCTTCCTGACACCAAACAAGCTTGGCAGTCTTTGGATATGGCTTGATGTCGGCGCGCAACTTTTTTTCAGCGAGCGGGTAAAGTTGTTCAATCCGAATGATGGCTGCGTTGCCGATCTTTTGCACTTCGCGATAATTCAATAAGTCGTAATAAACTTTGCCCGAGCAAAGAATAACGCGCTCCATCTTTTCGGCTGAACCGACTTTGGGCGAACCAAGAATTTCTTCGAAGCCACCGCTGGTAAATTCTTCCACGCGCGATGAAGCGAAATCGGCGCGCAACAAACTTTTGGGTGTCATGATGATGAGCGGCTTGACGAAATTGCGTTTCATTTGGCGCCGCAGGACATGAAAGTATTGCGCCGACGTCGTGAGGTTACAGACTTGAATGTTGTCTTCGGCGCTAGCTTGCAGGAAGCGCTCGAGGCGCCCGCTAGAATGCTCGGGACCCTGACCTTCGTAACCGTGCGGCAGAAGCAAAACGATGCCGCTGGGCCTCTGCCATTTCGATTCTGCCGAGACGATGAATTGGTCGATGATGGTTTGGGCACCGTTAGCAAAATCCCCAAACTGCGCTTCCCAAAGGCAAAGCATGTTCGGATAATCGAGCGAGTAGCCGTAATCGAAACCGAGCACGGCAGCTTCTGAAAGAAGACTATTGTAAATGCAAATTCGCGCCTGCTTTTGCGCCAGATGCATGAGCGGAACGTACGGGTGGCCCGTCTTGGCATCATAAAGAACGGCATGCCGAGTGCTAAAGGTTCCGCGCGAACTATCCTGGCCCGATAATCTGACTGGAATTCCGTCGAGGAGAAGTGACCCGAACGCGAGCGCCTCCGCGTAATGCCATTGATAGGGACCGCCGGCCTCAAAAACTTTCCGCTGATGGTCGAGGACGATCCGTTTTATTTTCGGCTGAATGTTAAAATCTGCCGGCAGGTGGGTCAGTCCATCGACAATCCTTTCGAGCATTTCCTGGCTGATAGCTGTCGGTTCGGATGAGCTTGTGTATTCCGGTTGAAAAACAGCGGTCGATTCTTGGAACTTCGCTTGCTGGTCTCCCCTCTGTTTCTCGAGCGCTTTGACATTATCCAGCGGCATTTCGAGCCGAAGCTGAAATTCCGTTTCGAGCGAGGCCGCGTCATCCTCATCGAGTGCTCCAACCTCGAGCAACTCGCTTTTGTATAACTGCGCCACCGATGGCCGCTTCTCGATTCTGGCGTAAAGATCGGGCTGAGTGAATGAGGGCTCGTCAATTTCCTGGTGGCCATGTTTGCGGTAGCAATACATGTCGATTACGACGTCGCGTCCAAATTCCTGGCGAAAATCGAGCGCCATTTCAGTCACGAATTTCACGGCCAGCGGGTCGTCGCCGTTGACGTGGAAAATTGGCGCTTCAATCATCTTCGCGATGTCGGTGGCGTACATCGAGGAGCGCGCGTCTTCGGGCAGCGTTGTGAAGCCGATTTGGTTGTTCACGACTATGTGGACGGTGCCGCCGGTGCTGTAACCAGGCAGCTGCGACATGTTGAGGGTTTCCGCAACGATCCCCTGCCCCGCAAAGGCCGCGTCTCCGTGAATAAGGAGAGGCAGAACTTTCCGGCGATGGTCGGTATCGTTACGAATGCGCTGACGCGCGCGTGCCGTTCCCTCGACAACCGGATCGACCGCTTCAAGATGGCTTGGATTACCCGAAAGCCTGATTTCAATTTGGGCGCCGGAACCAAGCTTTCGCACCGTGCGATACCCAAGATGGTACTTCACATCGCCATCCCCTGCGACCAGATCGGGAATGTAGTTTTCGGTAAATTCAGTGAAGATAACGTTGAGCGATTTCTTGAGGAAGTTCGCGAGCACATTGAGACGGCCACGGTGTGTCATGCCCATGCAAATCTCCGCAATGCCGGCGCCTGGGCATTTGTGAAGAATGGTATCAAGAATCACCATCAACGATTCAGCGCCTTGCAGCGAAAAGCGCTTCTGCCCGACGTAATGTCCATGTAAAAAGACTTCGAACGATTCCGCTTCCAGTAAGGTCCGCAGCAAAGCGACTTGGACAGCCCGAGGGGTCTCCGTTTTCGCCGGCCGCGATTCAAGACGGTGCAGCACCCAATTCCGGACGCGGGTGTTCTGGATGTGCATAAACTCGGAGCCGATCGAGCCTGCGTAGATATTTTCCAACGCGGCGATCATCTCGCGCAGCGTCATCTGCCGGTTGCCGAAAAAGAATTTCGACGAAACGTGAAGATCAAGATCCTTTTCACTGAATCCGAGTTCCCGGAGCGTCAGCAGCGGATTTTCCCGCCGCCTGTCCGCCAACGGGTCAAGGCGTGCAATCGTGTGCCCGAGCGTGCGGTAGGCGTAAACGAGTCCGTCCACCCGCGACTGCAGCGAACCCTCGCGACCTTCGGCAGCTCTTGCGACCGCGCCATCTCGTTCCGGCAATTCTCCCAGCTCGAAGCCTTCGAAGAATGCAGCCCATCCTGAATCGACTGACTCCGGATTTTGTCGCCATCGCCTGTAATTTTCATCGAGCAAATCCAGATTTGCCCGAGTCGCCAAGGAAGACCACATACCAATTTTAATCTGCGACTATTACGCTGCTGGGCAAGTTGACAGTAGGAAGAGTGTTCCGTTACTTGCTGCGGCAAAATGCAGCCCCGTCGCAAATTTATTCTTACTCTCGCCGGAACCTGCGGGATTCTCTTCGCTAAATTGACAGGTGGGTTCGCGCAAGCCGACCCGGCTTCAGAGCCCGCGGTTTTGGCGCTCGCGAAAGTTTTGCCGGCAGTTGTGAATATCAATACCGAGCGCGTAGTCAGGAGAGCGGTGCGGGATCCATTTGAGGATTTTTACGCGCAATTCTTCGGCTACGATCGGGCCCGTCCGCGCGAAATTCGTCAGACTTTGCAAAGTCTGGGCTCAGGTTTCATTATCGATTCGGCCGGTTACATTGTCACCAATCAACACGTCGTCGAGCGCGCTGCGGATTTGAAAATTCAGGTAACGGCAAATGACGGCAAAACCTACAACGCGCACTATATCGCCGGCGACGACAAAACTGATTTGGCATTCATCAAGATCGACGCTAAAGCCGCATTCCCATTTATCAGCCTCGACAACATTTCGCCAAACCTACTTGGTGAGACAGTCATCGTAGTCGGCAACGCAGTCGGTTACGGCAGCTCGATCAGCCGCGGAGTTCTTAGTGCGGTTAAACGCAATATCACCATCGAGAATACCGAATACAAGGATCTGGTGCAGACGGATGCGGCCATTAATCCGGGCAACAGCGGCGGACCAGTGATCGATATTTCTGGGCGTCTGGTCGGCATCAGCTCTGCGAAAATGGCTTTCACCCCGCAGGGTGTGCCGACGCAAGGACTGGGTTTCGCCATTCCGGCGGACGTAGTGCGCGACACGGTCTCCCGATTCAAGAAAATTGCGGAGAAAAATCCCACGACAAGCAAGCCGCCCATACCGAAGGAAACATCGACATCGAACGCCGAGCGGTTATTTGGGATGCAACTGCAGGATTTAAGCGAGGAATTACTAGATGCGCTCGGCTATGCGCGTCGCCACGGCGTTCTGATTACCGCGGTGGAACCAGGCGGTCCGGCAGATGAAGCGGGAATCGAACGCGGCCTTGTCATTTATCGCGTAGCCAAATACGAAGTGAAGTCTGTCAAACAAGTCGAGGACCTGTTAGGTCAGGCGCAAAGTGGAGCGAGCGTAAATTTTGCTATTGGGGTGATCCGCGCCAGCGGGCAAGGCGAGCAGGTTCAAACTTTGACAATGGCAGCGCGTTAACAAAAAATTGGCAACGCAATCGCCGCTCGATTGTCTCATGGAAATATCGCAAAATGATTAAGGTTGAAAATCTGACCAAGCGCTATGCGGGCCAACCCGCGATCCAGAATTTGGATTTCGAGGTCGGTAAAGGCGAAATCATGGGTTTTCTGGGGCCGAACGGCGCTGGCAAGACCACCACCATGCGCATTTTGGCGA
>QHON01000164.1 GCA_003218815.1 Verrucomicrobiota bacterium | reverse complement strand
GGCGGCAACTATTGATCGCGTTGGTGAGCGCGGTCTGCTGTACGGCCTGGCGCCGATGTTCCTGCTGCATAACCTCGAGCAGCGGCGAACGGAGCGAGCGTTCCAGCCAGCCGCTCACCAGCGGGAGCACCCCCTCTTCGTCGTAGAGATGCGCCACCAGTTCGCTCGCAAAATGCGGCGTCGGCTCGGGATACTGTTCCACCAATGCTTCCATCATCTTGAGCAACCGTGGCGAACTGTGGCGGCCCGCGGTGATGAGCCGATTCGCCCAAAAGTCGGCCTCCTCGCTCTGGCTTTGCTGTTGCTCGACTTGGATCGCGAGCGCGCGCAGGCATTCGAGCAACTGCAATCGCAACATAAGCGGCAGGGCCCAGAGTTCTCCGATGTCCAGCGGCGCGGTCGCCTGAAAAGCGACCAGAAATTTCCCGATGAACTCCGGCTCCAAGGCGCCCCCGCTCTCGGCCACGATTTCCGAGGCTACATGGTAAACCCGCGGCAGCCCCGCCTCGGGGCCGCTGGCGATGAGAGGCAGCTTTCCGTACTGTTTTTGCGGGAGGCTCTCCCGCAGATCGGTCACCTGTTCGCGAATCAAATAAGCGTTATCGAGCAGCCACTCCGCCGAGAGGGTGAAGGCGTGGTGCACTTCGGCTGACATCGTTAGGCTTGCGTTTGCCCATTCCAGCGCCCGCTCGATCTCGCGCAACCGGCGCAGAAAGGATGGCCCGCGCGCCTTCGCTTCGCGGCTGACCGGGATCTCGTGCGCGAGGCGGGCGGCATTTTCCGCGAGACGCTGACCCGAAGGCAGTTCATGACCGAGCGGTCGTGCGCTCGATTTGAATCGGAAATGCGGCGGCGAATGAAAAGCAAACGTCACGGGCGCCTCTGCTTCTACGTCCCGCATGATTGCCAGCAGACGCGACGTTTCGGTGGCTCGAACTTCAGCCAGTACCACCGTTTCGCCTGGGAGAATCGTGCTCGCGCAGCGCGCGAGGCTCGCCGCAGCGACATGCTCCTGAAGCAACCGAACGAGAATCCAGCCGGTGAGAGCGCCCGCCAACACGAACGCAACGAAAAAGAGGGCCAACCCGCCCAGCCGGTAATCGGCCAGCATTCCGCGCTGCCAAAAGATGAATGCGCCAAGGGCCAGGCCGAAAGCCGCAGTGGCGGCCGATCCGCCGATCGCCGATATCCCATTTTCCTCGACCCGGGGCCGGCCTCTGGCCGAAGCGTGGATCGCGGCCGCGCGGCGAAACTGGGTGCGATGGAGATTTTTCAGTACAGCCCGACCGGTCTTCGGGCTCTGGAAAATGCCGACCACCAAAACACGATCATGTTTCGTCCGCCGAAATCTCATACGGTGTCGAGCAGACTGTTAATCATTTTGGTCATTGTAACTTTCTTCGCGTTCCAAGTCGTCCGGTTTTCGTTTGCCGCTCATGACCAGCGGGCTTTTTTTGTCAAAAGGGCGACCGGACACGCGCGCGCGTAACGGAGACCACCGACAAGATTCGACGCCGTCCAAGTCCCACTCAATCAACGACTGAGTTATCAGCAGAGGCAAGGGTTCGTCAAAGCTTGACCTAGCGCTGCCGCTGGGATGAAAGGTGAGCATGCTGTAACTGACCGTCGATGCGCCAAAGTTGAGACATCAACCGCCTGCGAGCCGGTTTCGGGAATCGGTCACCGTTCTCCATCGTCGCAGGACTAGCCGTCATGGCCGTTTTCGCGGCTGCGGCGATCCTGGTGCATCTCGTCCGTCGCTTCGCTTTGCGCGCGTCTCTCGGAATTTACCAAATCCCGTTTCTGGCCGCGCTTGTTTTCGGTAGTATTCCTCTCGTTTATCAACTAGCCAGAAACCTTTACGGCGAGAATTCGACTCCGATCTCCTCGCCGGAATTTCCATCGTTACTTCTGTTCTTCTCCATGAATACCTCGCCGGTTCCATCTTTGTTTTAATGCTCTCCGGCGGCGAGGCGTTGGAAAATTATGCATTGTGCAATGCGATCCGCCAACAGTGTCCTCACTTAACTTGGGCGGTTAGTGCCTGACGAGAGCGGGGCGAGATTATGTTACCGCGTTGTTGTTTTTGCGCGACTTCGACCGCGGGTTGATGACGCGGCCGCAGTTTCACCCACACGTAGGCTCATGCCCATGACACGGAAAATTCGGTCGCGTTTTTCCAAATAACCGGGCGAATCGAGGTCGCGCGGTCGCGGAAGATCGACATCGACAACTTCTTGAAATGGTCGCGCGACGCTGCGGGGCTACCGGGCGGCGGCAGCCTATTTAGCTTTTGTTTTCTATCGAAGCGTTTCCGGCGAAATGAACGAATTCGAGAATGTCGCCGCGTAAGCGCAGGAAATCTGGGCTGCTGCGCTGGCGCGGGCGATCTAATGCGACGGAGATGGTTCGCTCGATCCTGCCGGGCCGCGGACTCATGATCATGATGCGATCGCTCATATAGATGGCTTCGTCGATGTCGTGTGTGACAAGGAGCATCGTGGTGCGGCGTCCTTGCCAGAGGCGAAGCACTTCATCCTGCATCCGCATGCGGGTGAAAGCGTCCAGCGCGCCCAGCGGTTCGTCCAAGAGAAGGACTTTGGGATGATTGATAAGCGCTCGCGCGAGCGCGACACGCTGGGCCATCCCGCCCGAAAGATGATGCGGATACGCGTCGGCAAAGGTTTCCAAGCCCACGAGACGCATGAAATCGTCTACTTCGTGGCGCTTTTCACGTAAAACCCCGCGCGCGACCAATCCAGCCTGGATGTTGCGGCGCACCGTGAGCCACGGAAAGAGGTTGGGATCTTGAAAAACCAGGCCCCGTTCCGCGCCTGGTTGAGTAATCTTCTCAGAGCCTATCAAAAGCTCTCCGGAGTCGGAAGATTCCAGGCCCGCAATCAGGCGCAGGAGCGTAGACTTTCCACAGCCGCTTGGGCCAATCAGGGAAACCAGTTCCCCCGCTGCGAGCGAGAAGGAAATCCCATCTAGAACCGGCCAGCGGCGCAAAGGATCGTCGGGCACCGGAAAACTCTTTCGAACTTCCCGGATGCCAAGCGAGGATGCCTCGATTTCCGCGAGCGCTACCATTTGATCACACCTTTTTGCCAAACGAGCATGCGGTCGCGGATTTTGAACAGAAGCGTCATGATGGTTGAGAAGAAGGCGGCCATGATGATCAGGGCGGCATAGACTTTGCCATATTCGGCCCACCCCTGCGCCCAACTGACATACCAGCCGAGGCCGGACTTCACTCCGACAGATTCTGCGACCACAAGCGTTAGAAAAGACGCACCAAGTCCCATAAATAAGCCGATGAAAATGTTCGGAACCGCTGCTGGGATTGCGACGCGAAAGATGAGATAAGCGCGTCCGGCGCCGAGGGTTCGAGCAACATCGAGGTAAGAAGCGCGAGTATTGGAAATGCCGGAAGCAGTAAGCATCGTCACCGGAAACCAAACCGCGAGCGCGATCAATCCCGCGGCGGACACGACAGTCGACGGCGAAACTACCATCGCAAGAGGGATCCATGCCGTGGCTGGAATGGGTCCGACGACCTTGAGCAGTGGCATCCCCCAATAACGAACCGGGGTTGACCATCCGATGCAAATCCCGCTGATCAGGCCAACGAGCACGCCAACGGTGTAGCCACTTAGAAGCAACGCGAGGGAGTGCCAGGTGCTGTCCAGCAACAGCGCGCGATCGTTAATTAGATTGCGAAGCACCGCCGCTGGCCCGGGAAAGTACGGCATCGGGAGGAGTTGGAAACCGAATGTTACGATGTCCCAAAGACCGAGTAACAAGATTGCCGCCGTAAGGATCGGACACATATGCCGCATCCAGGAGCGCAATCGCATCCAGAATCGTTGCGCAATTGAGAGGACAATCGACACACCGACGATCTCGTAGAAGAACAGCGTGTAAGAATGCGTTTCGACGACCGGTGCACTCTTCGAAAAGAGCAAATGAATTGCGAGCGCCACTAAAGCTGCGAGAGGGACCGCCGACTGCGCGCGCCACCCCAGTTCCGATCCACGTTCTATCCGCTGAATCGCATCTCCGTTCGGGTGCGTTGGCGCGGAAGGCAGCTGCGTCGTTGATTTTGGGGGACTTATTTCTGGGCGGCTATTATGTTTTTCTGGACGCATGGTGCGTCAGGGTCGGCCAAATTCGGAGCATCCTGATCCGGCTGATCGAACATTTTTCTTCGGCAGCAGGAATCTTCCGTATCTTTCTGGACCAACGCCGCGATTAGCCGGATATCTTCGTCGGGTGAGACTTGGCCTCCGGCGACTTTTTCCACCTCCAAGGTCTTAATCCATTCGTCGGTAACGCCGTCAAGATGCATGAAGGCACGTTTGGCCAGCGCTTCGGTATCGGTTTCGGGAGAAAGCATCTTCGCGACTTTCATCTCCCGGCCGGCAGTGTGAACCGACTCCTCGGCCAAGCGCACGCTTGGTACGTAGCGCAAACGCGCGAGAGCCGCCGTATTCAATTCGGGTGTTGAGGCAAGATATTTTTTTTCCACCGCCATCACTGCAGCAGTTCGGGGATTCGTTTCCACCCACTTCGCGCCTTTTAGCAAGGCGCGTGTGGCTCTCGCTGCCGTGTCGGGATTCGCGTCCACCCACTTACCGTTTGCGATTACTTCGCAGCAATATTCGTCTTTGTAAGGCGCATCCATTATCTGGTCGGCAATGTTTCTCACCTTCCCCTCCGCGATTAACAAGCTACCGATCGGTTCGGCGTCGCAGACGGCGTCAACTTCGCCTTTGTCGATTGCCAGACCTAATTCACCCGCCGGAAAGACTTTCCAGGTGATATCTTTGCCTGCATCAATTCCGTGGGTTCCGAAGACACGGTTCGCAAAGACGAACGGTGGCGTGCCCATTCCCGGTACGCCAATTCGCTTGCCTTTCAGATCCTGAATCGTGTGAATATTTGTTTTCACGCCTGCCTGGACACGCAGACACCCGCGGTGAATGCCCGCGAGGAACCTTACATCCAAACCTTGTTCGATCGGTTTGAGGAAATACATCACCAGATGATGGGTGATGTCGTAGCTGCCAAGCGCCAGTGCATCTTTATAAGTGGCCCAATTGCACTTCACCAGTTCAGGCTCTAGTCCTTCCTCCTTGAAGAAGCCCTTCTCATAAGCGGCGTAAATCGGAGCTTCGCAGGTCAACCCAATGTAGCCGACACGGACTTTATTTGAATTCCGAACGGTGGAATCCGAGTTTTCGTTACAGCCTGCCATGAGAAGAACGATCAGCAGACCGACGGTTATGAGCTTTGAACTCATTTGTCTTTCGAAGGTTTTGAAAATAGCCCAATAAGTTTTGCCTATGAAAGCAGGATCTTGCCGGGCAATCAACCCCGAACGCTTTCGGGGTCAAGCTCCTGATTGCATTTGGCCAGACCGCCGGACAATATTCCTTTCCCCATGCAGGAGCCTTTGGATATCCGCCACCTGCGCTATTTTCTCGCAGTCGCCGAAGCTGGAAGCTTTAGCCGTGCGGCTGACCGGCTCGGAATTTCCCAGCCGAGTGTTTCTCAACAGATGCGAGATTTGGAGGCGGATCTTCGAGTGCCTCTGTTTCAGCGTCGTGGCAAGCGGATTCTTCTTACGCCGCAAGGTCTGATTTTTCAGGAGCATGCCCGCGCGATCCTTCATCAGCTGGAGAATTTTCTTCAGGAACTAAACAGCGAACCCGGGAAATTACGCGGCGAACTTCATTTGGGCGTTATTCCGGTCTTGAACGTGCCGCTCGTGCCGCACCTTCTTGGCTTTTTTACGGCCGATCACCCTGCGATCAGCATTACCGTCGAAGAAATCTCATCCACCGAGATCGAGACGGCGCTGGAAGAGGGCCGGATGGACGTCGGCCTTGGTTTTCTGACTCGCCACTCCCCAAACCTGCGTTACGAGCGTCTTTGCATGGATGAGTTTGCCTTAATCGTGGCCCAGAACCACCCATGGGCGAAGCGGCGGGTTGTTCATTTTTCGCAATTGCACCAGCAACGGCTCCTCCAGTTACCGGATACTTTCGTGATGCGCAGAATGACGGATGAAATTTGTCGAAAACACCAGGTCCGTCCCCACATGGTGGCCGAGATCAACGCGATTGAGACATTGCTTCGCTCGCTCGCGCCGTTGCAAGCGGCAACGTTGATGCCGAAAATCGCATTACGAGAAAGAGAAAGTCTGAAATTAAGGGCGATTCGGCTGCAGGGAAAAAAACTCGGAGTCGATATCGGTCTCTTGCGGCTGAGCGATTCGGCAGCAAACAGCGCGGTGGCCGCATTCACCAGTCTAGCTAAGGCGACTGTTCCGAAAATGATGAAACGCTAAAGCCTTAATCGTTAGGCCGGCAGTCGTCTAGACTGTCTAGCTTGCGATCGGCGTGTGCCGACATCTCGTCGCCGAACTCCAAAATCGCTCTCGACTCGACGACTATGCTCCGGGCAAAATCATCGCAATGAGACTCGTCGCATTGTTTGTCGCGCTCGCATTGACCGCCAGTGCTTTCGGCCAACAGAAACCTGAAGTGGTTCCGCGCGACACCGGCGGCGATTTACTTTGGAAAAAGCTCGAGACGCGCGTTGAAGAAATCGCCTCCAGCCTCGATGGCGTTATGGGTGTGGCTATTCTCGATCTCACCGGTGGCCGGATCCTTTTGCGTAATGCGGACCGCGTTTTTCCGGCCGCCAGTTCAATCAAAATCGCGATCTTGCTCGAATTGTATCGTCAGGATCAAGAAGCCCGCGCGGGAGCCAAAGGGAAAGCTAAGTTGGACGACATTTACACCTTCGATCCCAAAGACCTGGTCGAAGACAGCCGGATCATGGCTGGTCTTACTGCCGGCGTCACGCGGATTACAAATCGCGACCTAGCTCAATTCTTGGTTGCTGTGAGTGATAACGCTGCCGCCAACGTTCTCTACGACCGCGTGGGCAAAGATAATGTAAACGCAATGCTCCATAGCCTTGGACTGCCGAAGACGCTGCTTCGCCGGAAAATGATGGACATCGCAGCCGTTCGACGCGGCCATGAAAACATCGCCACGCCGCAGGAAATGGTCCGGCTTTTGGAAGCCATCTTTAAGGAGAAGGCTTTAGACAAACAAGCAACCGCGGAGTTCATCAAACAGCTATCGACATTGAAGCAGAGTTACCTTCCGCGTTACGTGCCCGAAAGTGTTCAGGTAGCTAATAAGCCTGGCGAGCTAGAAGGTGTGCGAAACGATTCAGGAATCGTTTTTGCGCAAAATCAGCCGTTTGCCATCAGTGTGATGACGGCTTACGACCGCGACGAGAAAGCTGCCGAGCGCGCCATTGGCGAAGTTGCTCTCGAAGCGTATCGCTACTTCGACATGCGTGGCAAGACTTCCGAATACGGTCGAATACTGCCGCCGATCGAACCTGCTAAGTGATGGGATCTGCGTCGCATTTTCAGAGCAACTGGTAAGGATCGACGTCGACGGTGACGGTGACGTCTTCTGGGAATGGCAATTTGTCGAGTGTCTCACGGACAAGGCGGCTGAGACGCATAATGGCTTCACCGCGGATGAGAATGTGAAAACGAAATTGGCCTTGTAATTTTTCGAGGGGCGCGGGAGTCGCATCGCCGAGGATGAATTCGGCTCCAAAAGATTCTTTCAATCGGCGGACCAAGGTTTCGGCTGACAATTTTGCCCGGCCTTCGTGGCCGGAACGAACGGTGATCAAAACGGCGTGCTTAAATGGTGGAAAATCGCAGCGCTCACGAAACTCGAGCTCCTGCTGGAAATAACCGGCGAAGTCATGATGCCGCGCGAACTGAATCGAGGGCGAAAACGGAGTGTAGGTTTGCACAAAAACTTCCCCTGGGGTCTCACCTCGCCCGGCGCGTCCAGCCACCTGTGTGAGAAGCTGAAACGTCCGTTCGCCAGCGCGGAAATCGGGCAGATGCAGCGCCAGGTCCGCATTGATAATTCCGACCAGCGTCACGTTCGGAAAATGCAGACCTTTCGCGATCATTTGCGTGCCGACGAGAATGTCGATTTTGCCCGTGCGGAAATTGCGCAGCGTTTCGCGGTACGCTTCTTTGCGCGTCATTGAGTCCGCGTCCATCCGGCGCACTGTCGCTTTTGGAAAAATGTGGGCCACGGTTGATTCGACCTTCTCCGTGCCGAAACCGGCGTAAATTAGGGCGTCTTTTCCACAAGCCGGACATTTCTTGGGCACGGCCGCGGTATGACCGCACAAATGACAGCTCAACCGCGCAATGTGTCGATGAAAGGTGAGCGCCACACTGCAATTCGGACAGTTGCGCGCTTCGCCGCAATTGCTGCAAAGAAGCGAAGTGGAAAACCCGCGCCGATTCAAAAACAAGATCGTCTGCTCGCGCTTGTCCAAGCGATCGGCAATAGCGGCTCGCAATTTTTCCGATAAAATTGCGATCGCCTTTTCTTTCCGGCGCTCCTGGCGAAGATCGACGATGCGCATGAGAGGCATCTGCTTTTGGTCGATGCGCTGCGACAGCGTAGAGAGAAGATATTTGCCGCGCACCGCGTTGTAGTAACTTTCGAGCGAGGGAGTCGCGCTTCCCAGGACCACGGCGCATTTCTCGATTCTCGCGCGGACGACAGCGATATCCCGCGCATTATAGCGCGGGGTCTCTTCCTGCTTGTAAGTGTTCTCGTGTTCTTCATCGACAACAATGAGCCCGAGTTTTTTGAGCGGCGCGAAAACCGCGCTGCGGGGGCCGATCACAATTCGGGCACGACCGGAATGAATCTTGTGCCATTCATCATGGCGCTCGCCTTGGGATAAATGACTATGTAATACGGCGACCGTATCCTGCGCTTCGGCAAAGCGGCCCTTGAAACGCTCGACTGTCTGCGGCGTGAGCGAAATTTCAGGAACGAGGACGATCGCACTGCGTCCGCGTTCGAGTGCTGCCCGAATCGCTTGCAAGTAAATTTCCGTCTTGCCGCTGCCGGTGACTCCATGCAGCAAAATCGGGCGGGCGCTTTCTGGCGAGTCGAGTGCCTGCGTAATTTCCTTGAGCGCGAGGAGCTGCTCCGCATTCAGAACAAGGTTTGATGTTGCGATGAATTGCTCACCTGCATGCGGATCGCGGACGACCGCTTCTTCGCGCATCTCCGCCAAACCGCGTTTGACTAGCGCGCGCAAGGTTTGGTTCTCGAGAGATGTCTGGCGCAGGAGGTCGGCCGCGCGCACCGGGGCTTCCAATCGCGAGATCGCCTCCAGAAGTTCCGCCTGGCGTGGAGCGCGCCGCTGCAATTTCTCGATTTCCTCCCTGTCGATCTTGCGCGCGGGTAGCACGAACAATTGCTTCTTCCACCCGATTTCGGCACGTCGAATCACTTGCGGCAGCAAACTGCGCATCACCGCTTCGATTGGGCAGCAATAGTAGACGCTGATCCATCTGGCGAGCTCGAGCAATTGTTCGCTCAAGGCGGGTGCGTCGCCCACGACCGCTTCGATCGGTCGGAGACCTTGCGCTTCACTGTGCTCGAGAACCGCCACGACAGTTGCGAGGGCAGACTTGTCACGAAACGGGACGCGTATGCGCGAGCCGACGCCGACTCGTTCCGCCAATGTCTCCGGTACCAGATAATCGAGTTCCCGATGGATTGCCCGATCAATAAGGACGCGAATGTAGTTGGCCTTCGCCATGCGATAGGAAGCGTAATTTAATTGCTCCGGCAAAGGATACATGGATTGATGCTAAGCCGGCAGGAGATTGATCCCGAGGTGATACGATTTGTCTTCCAATTAATTCTGTGCGTATTGCTCGCACTGGCCGCGGGCTTTGGGTATTTGGCCGTGCGCTCGGGCGACCCAATCTACACGTTCTACGAATGGATGAGCCCGGCCCGATTTAAACAGTACGATCGCCTGATTCGATCGGTTGCGACGGAACATTATCTTGATCCAATGTTAGTGAAAGCGGTCGTTTGGCGCGAAAGCCGCTTTGATCCCAAAAAATACGGCGGCGCCGGCGAGCGCGGGCTCATGCAGGTGAGCGAAAAAGCAGCCAATGAATGGGCACGCGAAAACAAGGTCGACAATTTCCGCGTCGAGAAACTATTCGATCCAAAAACAAATCTCGAGGCAGGCACGTGGTATTTGCACCGCGCATTCGAACACTGGGCAACGCAATCGGATCCGATGCCTTT
This sequence comes from Verrucomicrobiota bacterium, assembly GCA_003218815.1. Classification (GTDB taxonomy): domain Bacteria; phylum Verrucomicrobiota; class Verrucomicrobiia; order Chthoniobacterales; family UBA10450; genus Udaeobacter. Next base: position 1,719 of record QHON01000164.1, on the reverse strand, counting down.
TGCGCTTGCCGAGTACAACGCGGGGGCAAGCCGGGCCCAACGATGGAGCGGTGGAAATGACGTCGACGCCATGCCGGCGCAGACATTTCTCAAGAAGATCGATTTCCCCGGGACACGGAAGTATGTCGATTCAATCATCGCACGCTACGAATTCTACAAGCGGCGTGGGCGAATGTGATCTGTACTCCGGCGTTCTGTCGGCGGTGCGGAAAATGATAATGTTACTGCTCGTGGCGCTCTGCCAGAGCGAAGCGGCTCCAAGAACCTCGTGTCGACGAGCACAGAATCTTCGCTAAGCGTAAGTCGAATGACTAAAGCGCAAATCGCGCAGGTTCTGGAAGAGATTGGCACTCTGCTCGAATTGAAAGGGGAAAACCCGTTCAAGATCCGGGCTTACGCCAATGCAGCGCGGTCGATTGACGCGTGGGGCGGAAGTCTCTCCGATCTGCAAGACGAAGAGGCGCTCGCCAAAATTCCCGGCATCGGTAAAGCGATCGCGGCGAAAATCAAAGAACTCGCCACGACCGGCTCGCTGAAATATGTCGAAGACTTGCGCGCGGAATTTCCGCCTGCAATTCTGGAGTTGTTCTCGATCCCTGGTCTGGGCGCGAAAAAGATTAAAGCGCTGTACGACAAACTTCACATCAGCTCCATCGCTGAATTGTTGAAAGCATGCGAATCCGGTCGCGTCGCTGAGCTGCCAGGCTTTGGCGAGATGACGCAGGAAAAACTTTGCAAAGCGATTGCCGATCGGGTGAAGCATTCAGGCTCTTTTCAATTTGGCCAGGTCTCCAGTGAGGCGGAATCCCTTCGAAACGATTTCGCGTCCCATCCCGAAGTGTTGCAGGTCTGCATCGCGGGCAGTTATCGCCGGCGCAAGGAAATTGTGCGGGATCTCGATCTGATGGTGGCGACAAAGAAGCCCGAAGCGACCATGAAATTCTTTGTTGGGCACCCCCTGGTCGAATCAATCATCGCGCAAGGTCCGACAAAATCGAGCGTGCGACTTCGTTCCGGCATTCAATGCGATCTGCGTGTGGTGAGTGGCGCCGAATATCCGTTCGCCCTCAATTATTTTACCGGCAGTAAGGAACACAATATCGAGATGCGAAATCGCGCGCTCGAACGCGGCTGGACGCTGAACGAATATCGCCTCGCGGTCCTTCCACCGGAGCCGAAAACACGCAAGAAAAGATCGACCAAGCAAATTCCAAAAGTTCGCGACGAACGCGAACTGTATCTTGCGCTCGGTCTCGATTTTATTGCGCCGGAGCTGCGTGAGAATTGTGGGGAGTTTGAGGCGGCGGAGAACCATTCTCTGCCGCGTTTAATCGAAGCAGAGAATTTGCGGGGGACATTTCATTGTCACACCACTGCCAGCGACGGCCACAACACTCTCGAGGAAATGGCGCAAGCGGGACAGGCGCTCGGCCTCGAATATCTCGGCATCGCCGACCACAGCCGGAGTTCGATCCAGGCGCACGGTTTAGACAAAGCAAAACTGCGCGCACAAGTGGCGGCGATCCGCAGATTGAACCAGACGTTTGATGGCTTCCGTTTGTTTGCCGGTGTCGAATGTGACGTTCTCCGCGACGGGTCGCTTGATTTTGATGACGATACTCTGGCCGAGCTCGACTTTGTCGTGGTCTCGATCCATTCCGTTTTCAATCTCTCCGAAGCGGAGATGACGCGGCGCATCATCAGCGCGATCAGCAATCG
>QHON01000162.1 GCA_003218815.1 Verrucomicrobiota bacterium | reverse complement strand
TGGAATTAACCGATCTGCTTATCGAGCTGATGTTGAAAATAGCCCTTCCAACTTTTAGGAAGCGCTTCGACTTCGATTGCTCGGCGCAAACTTTTCAGATCGTCTTTCTGAAAAACATAAAGACGCGTGATATCGGCCACGCTGATATCTTGTTGCTCATGGCCGATTAATTTTATTACGTCACTAGTAACAACCATCCCCTCACGAACCACGGCGAAATAGAAACCGGTGCGGCGACTCGCCAGAAACCGCTTAATGATGTCAGGGCGACCAAACTTTATGCCCAGTTTGTAGCAGGGCATTCGTGGTTCCGTAACCATGACTTCCGTTTCGCCGATTCCAAATCTGTCCCCGATGTAAATTGCCTCCTCAAGTAATCCCTCGGTCGTGAAATTTTCTCCGAACATCCCCCATGGCAGATCGACTCCTGGGAACTCTGTTCGCCAATAGCCGTAGTGCTCCGACGGATA
>QHON01000163.1:11519-18065 GCA_003218815.1 Verrucomicrobiota bacterium | reverse complement strand
CAAGTTCGAATAGATCCTTAAGCTTATCCGCTACAGGAGCCTGAAACTTCACCGCATATTTCGGTGTAGCGCTTTCAATCGGGATGACCTTATCAAGACTTTCAGATTGCTTTTCACCGTGCTCGTCTTGCACCGAAAGTTTGTAACCGAGCTCTTTCTCGAGGTCGGAACCACGGTCAAGCTCGTAGCGATAGACGCTACTTCCTCGAACTGCCAATCCGAAGACCAGAAGGAAACCGACAACAACGGCTCTTCGCATCATTAGCGTGTCCCTGGCCATTTGTTGATGGCAGATTTGCAGCATAAGCGCGCTCAACGTGCTCGAATCAGCTTGGCGGAGCCATCTTGCAAAACCGAAGCAATAACACGCTGGTGGTCAAGACCCCACGCGATGTCCCAAAACGGAGTCTCACGATCGTTGATAAAATTAATCGTAAACTCAGCTCTAAGCAGCATGTGTTTAGAAACGTCGATCTTCTGCCCACGCAGAAACTCCTCAGCAATCGTTACAGCCTCCATTAGGCTTTTCTTCGGCAGGATTCTCGGTGACGAGCGCCCTCGAGTCAGCTTTGCGGAGCCGTCCTGCCAAACCCACACGTCGACGCCCTTGTCACCGGCAAGAGCCCACGTGATGTCCCAACGAGGGGTTTCACGTTCGTCGCGCAGGTAATTCCTGAACTCAGCCCGAAGCAGCACGCCGTTGGAAAGGTCGATTTTCTGCCCACGCAGAAACTGTTCAGCGATCGCTACAGCATCGGTAAAGCTTTTCTTCGGCATGCTTTTCTTCGGCAGGTTTAGGACGGGTACCTCGCCAAGCCGAATAGCGTAACTAGCTTCGCCTTGTGGCGGGCCGCCACAGCGAATGGTCAACACCGCCCCATTGATCACGTCCTTCTTGATGAGGAACCGAACGTCGACCTGGTTCTCCTTGTTGTATCTCGATCTGATCGCTAACGGGACGTGTAGCAGTGTCCCGTTTGCATCGGTCAAAGCGAGGTCGAGCTCGAACAAGTCCTTCAGTTTACCCCCTGCCGTAGCGTGAAATTTTACGACGTATTCTGGAGCGGGGCCTTCGATCCCGATCCCATCTCTGCTGTCCGATTGCCATTCGTCGTGTTTGTCTTGCACGGAAACTTCGTAACCGAGTTCTTTCTCGAGCTGGGAACCACGTTCGACTTGATAGCGAGAAACGTCGCTCCCTCCGGCTGCGGATCCAACGAGGAGAAGGAAACCGAGAACGACGGCTATTCGCATCGTGGCGTATTCCTAACGAGGATTAGACGAATGTTCGTAATCAAAGGCGAACATTTTTCGCCTAATCCGCAATTGCTGGGTTGAGTCCTAGCAACGCGAGCATGCGACCGGTTTTTCCTTTTTCGGCTCGATAAGAGTAGTAACGATCCAGGTCGCAGGCCGTGCACACGGCTGGATCATGAATTTCTTTGACGCCGAGCGCGCGACATTGCCGAACAATTTCCGCGGCAAAATCGAGTTCGTAGTGCGGCGGACGAATACACGGGCTGAGTTGCACGATCATGTTTGCGGGATCGGAGCCGAAGCGCTCAATCATTTGCGTAATTGCGCTGGGGACAACGCCGAGCTCGGTGCCTTTACGCCCGGAATGCACCAGACCGATAGCAGGCGTTTTTGGATCGACCATGTAAACCGCGCAACAATCGGCGACGTAAACGCCGAGTGCGGTACCACGCTGATTCGTGATGACGCCGTCGCAGCCGGAGAATTCTTTATCGCTTTCCACTGGCGCATCAACGAATGCAATCTTGTTTCCGTGAATCTGTTTCGCGGTAAGCAGCGGCCAATCGCCGAATCCAGTGGCATCGCGAATGCGTTGATGGGCTTTCTCAAGCCGCGCTAATGCTTCGGCTTTATCGTGCGAAACGTCGATCCCAGGGATGCGTTGGGTGAAAACGTGACGACAGTTCGGGAGCTCTGCGCTCTGCCAAGGCACCGAATTTTTCAACAGGCAGTGGCGGCACTAAATCGATTAACCGGAGCAGATACGTCGACCTATTCGCCTTCGCTCAAGGCGACCTTTTGCTCGAGGTGATAAAGATCTACTTCGATAAGTTGGACTTTGGCTTTCCCGTGGCATCAACACCACTCCCTGTATAGTACGTTTTCGTTCGAGTCGCGCGCGGCGCCAGGTTGGCGAACGATTCGGTGTAGGTACTCTGTGCACCGGTGACGCGGTCGAATTCCGCAAGGGCGGAGTTGTAGCCGAAGAGCGCCTGCAAGCGCGTCGATTGCGCAGTCAGTAACTGGACTTGGGCATTGAGCACGTCCAACTGAGTTCCTGCGCCAGCGTCCAAGCGGGCTTTGGCCAGACGCAGCGCTTCATCGGCTTGCTCCACGTTTTTCTCCTGGCTCTGAATTAGTTCGCGGTTCTGCTGCAAATTTGAATAGGACTGTTGCACCTCGAGTTCAACCTGCCGAACGTCGTCGTCGTAAGTGATTTTCGTCTCCGAAAGGAGCGCCCGTTGTTGCTTGACCCGGCCCCAAATCTCGCCGCTGTCCCAAATCGGCACGCTACCCTGCACCTGCGCGATCCAACCTTTTGAAATATCGTGCCAACTGGAGTTGGTCGGCGAGCTGACCCATTCGCCGCCCCCGGTTGTGTTGATGGTTGGAAAAAACTGACCCAATGCCACGTGTACTTGCTCGATCTGGTTCAAAACATTTGCCCGCGCCTGTTTAAGAAACGGGCGCCGCTGCTTCCCAAGCTCAATCGCATCGACCAGCGCGATAGTACGCGGGATGTAGGGCATTTCGCCAACAACTTCGAGCGGGGGATTTTCTCCGCGCAGCGGGTTAAAATCGAGTCCGATGGTCTTGGCCAGAACAAGCTTGGATATTCGATAGTTGTTTTGCGCAGTGATCAGTTGCGGAATCTGATTATAGAGGGCGACTTCCGCTTGCAAGACGTTGAAACGCGGAACTGTTCCCGCTTCGAAGCGGTTCTGCTGGTCTTTCAGCTGGCTCTCCAAAAGGTGCACTGATTGCTCCTGCACACCAATCAGCGCCTTATTGACTACGATCTGGTAGAACTGTGTTTTCACAGTCGCGATGACCTGGTCGAGCGTATTGCGAAACGCGAAGTAGGCGCTGTCTCGCTGAAAGAAGGTACCGCGAATCGACGGCCACGTCGTCCCGTTAAAAACCAGCTGCCTTCCAAGGACGCTGATGCTGTAGGATATATCGCTCAATTGAGTATTGGTGACACCCGGTGTCGGCGACGGATCGGCCAGTGCGGCACCTGTCGGTTCCTTGACCTGCGATGGCGGTGGGTCAACAATGGATGCGGCCCCGGTTGTGGTCGCGGTTCCAGGCGTTGTACTGGTTCCAGTCGTACCTCCCAATATCCGGGCGCCAACCAAGTTCGGATCAGTCCATTCAAAAGTTCCCGCCGGTGTGATGTGCGGCAGCGCCTGCGCGCGGATTTCGATGATGACGCCTTTCGTCCGTTTGATCTCTTGTTCCGCGTTGAGGAGAGCCGGATTGCGTTGCAGCGCCGTCAGGATCGCTTGATCAAGCGTAAACGTGGGAACACTGCGTGCGGAAGATGTTTCACTGCTTGCCGACGTCGATCCACCGCCTGTGCCGGCGCGTGCCACCGAGCTCGCAGAAATCATTGCGGCAGCGAACCCGAAGATTACAAAATATTTTCGCATGAAGAAATGTGGCCCGAGAGATTAGATGCGTAATCGTAGGCGCGCAGATTCAAACTGCGCGCTTTTTACCGTGGTGTGATAACACTGCCGCAGAATAGATGAAAATCATTTTGATTGGCAGTAATCATAAATTTTACTGTAGATATGCAACCACGCCTTTTGCTCATCGGGCGTGAGGTGCTCCAAAATCTTCATCAGATTGCCCACCATCTCCTCACGAATTCGTCGAACTAGAGCCGAACCTTTCGGCGTAATACAGACCATTACCTTCCGGCGGTCCTCCCGCGCGCTCGAGCGCATGACGTAATCCAGATTTTCGAGCCGCGCGACCAAACCGCTCGCGGCCGCCGTCGTGTGCCCCATCTTCTGCGCAATCGCGGACATGGTAAGGACTTCCTTGTGGTCGAGGAAAGCAAGAAGGAAAAATTGCGGAAAAGAGACGTTGCCCGGGGCAAGCTCTTTGCAGAGATGCAGCACAAAACAGCGCTGCATTTCGAGGACAATATGAGAAAGCCGTTCCGCATCGGCACGAATTTGATCGGTTGGATTTCGTGCAAATGCGATGGAAGCTCCTGTATTCAACGCGCTTAAGCTAAGAAAGCGATGTGGTCTGTCAACGTCACTACGACAAGAAAATCCCGCTAATTGAACAACTCGATATCAACAATGTCACCGCACGTTCGCACTTCACCCACCGCGAGACGCAGCAGCGCATTCGATTGGCTCAACCCGAAGAGCGCATGCGATTCCTGGCGGCCAACCGGCGAAAAATTTCCGTTCTCGCATTTTCCTCGGACATAATGTGGGCGATCGCTCTCATTTCGTAGATCGACGATCAACTTTGCGGGCACTTTCGGCAGATCGAAATTTGCTGCGCCCATCATTTTAAAAATCGCGGGCCGAACGAATTGCAAAAATGTGACAAAGGCGGAGACCGGATTTCCCGGCAACCCAAACACCGTGCACTTACGGATGCGACCGAAGACAAACGGTTTGCCTGGCTTGATCGCGACTCTCCAAATGTCGATCTTCGCGCCAAGCGACAGCAACGTTGATTGGACCAAATCGTGTTCACCCACAGAGACGCCGCCGTTGATAATGAGAACTGAATGCTTGGTCGCCTGTTCGAGAGTCTTCCTCAACGAATCTGCCTCGTCTTTGCAATGCCCCACCGATTTCACAACAGCGCCGCAACGTTGCAGCAACGCTTGCAACATGACTGAATTGCTTTCGTAGATCTGACCGGGCTGAAGTTTTGTTCCAGGCTCGGCCAACTCGTCGCCGGTTGAAATGATTGCCGCATCCACTTCGCCGCCGACTGAAACTTCTCTGAAACCTTGCGATGCAAGCAAAGCTATTGTGGTCGCACGAATCGGCTCCCCTTTTGCCACGATTTTCTGACCCTCCGTCAAATCGCAACCGCGGCGCCGGACAAAATCGCCAGGATCGACATCAGCATTCATGACGATCTCCGAACTCTCGCGGGTCACGTCTTCTTGCATTACCACTGCATCTGCGCCCGCTGGCATTGGCGCGCCGGTAAAAATCCGGATCGCTTCACCAGGCGAAACCAGCAATTTTCGATCTAACCCCGCAGGTTGTTCGCCGATAACGCGCAATCGTTTTCCGACACCGGACGCGCTTGCCACGACCGCATAACCGTCCATGGCGGAGTTATCGAAGTTCGGCAGCGGCAGCGACGAAAAGTAATCTTCCGCGGCAAAACAATTCAGCGCGTGCGAGAGCGAAACTCTGCGGCTCGCCCGCACCTGAATTTTTTCGAGGACTTTCTCTCGGGCTTCTTCTTCGGCGATCATCACGATCTATTTCAATTGGCGGTCGGCGATTCGCAAGGCCGGGCTTTTTCGGATACAATGACTAAGTCATGATCGCAAAGACTCATGAACCCAAATCAATAAGCGCTCCAGCCCTCACCGCCCGCGTTGCACCCACTTCGCCGCTGATCCTCCTGCGCGAAGACGTGGAAAGCATCGCTATTCTGACACTCAACCGGCCCGAAGCGCGCAACAGTCTGTCGGAGGCGCTCCTCGCTGCACTCGTTGACGCGTTCACGGCGATTGCGCAGGAACCGAGCGTGCGTGCGGTTGTCCTGGCGGCTAACGGATCGGCGTTCTCCGCCGGCCACGACCTGAAGGAACTGAAGAGTCACCGGTCCGACTCGGATCGCGGCCGAGCTTATTTCAAATACATCATGGAGATGTGCAGCACGGTGATGCAACAGATTGTGAACCTACCCCAGCCCGTTGCCGCCGCCGTCCAAGGCGTCGCAACGGCAGCCGGCTGTCAGCTCGTTGCAAGCTGCGATCTCGCCGTTGCGTCCGCAGCCGCAAAATTCGCAACGCCTGGGGTCAATATCGGCCTGTTCTGCTCGACGCCGATGGTGGCGCTCTCGCGCAACGTCGCGCGCAAACATGCCATGGAAATGCTGCTTACCGGGGACATGATCTCGGCCGAGGATGCCTTGCGCATCGGACTCGTTAATCGCGTGGTCGCTCCCGGGAATGAACGGGAAGAGGCGCTCGCGTTCGGGCGCAAGATCGCCGCGAAGTCGGCGTATGCGGTCAAGATCGGCAAGAAAGCCTTCTACCAGCAGCTCGAAGGCGGACTTAAGGACGCCTATCGCTACGCGACAGAAGTGATGGTTGAGAACATGCTCGCGCGGGACGTCGAGGAAGGCATTGATGCGTTCCTCGATAAGCGCGCGCCAAAATGGGAGGATCGCTGAGAACGCGATCCACGCTGCACTGCCTGCGAGCTCGCTTTCGAAAAGGTATCTGCGGACCCGAGTTCGTCGTTAGATGGCCATTCTCTCGAGTCCGATTGCCGCTGAATAGGA
>QHON01000163.1:0-11442 GCA_003218815.1 Verrucomicrobiota bacterium | reverse complement strand
AAAGGGTACCGAGGGTTCGAATCCCTCCCTCACCGCCATGTTCCCGACGCGGCAAACCGCTCGCCTTCGCCGCACCGTACACGCTCACGTACGGGAGATGAGAACTTGTTCGACCGGTGGGGCGCGAAGCGCATGGGTTAAAATCCCGCCATTGCGGGATCTAACTCCGGAGCCAACGCGAAGCGTTGGATAATCCCTCCCTCACCGCCACTCTATGTTTGATGTTTGGTGTTCGATGTTTGATTTTGTCATCGACGCGTGCGCACCGAAGCCGACAAAATTCAAAACTTCATCGATGGCCAATTTATTGAGCCAGTCGGCGGGAAATATCTGGACAACATCGAACCGGCGACCGGGAAGTCCTATTCGCAAGTCGCGGACAGCGACAGCCGTGATGTCGATCTTGCCGTCGTGGCGGCGGAGAAGGCATTCGTCGATTGGTCTTGCACGCCCGCGGCGGAACGCTCGAAAATTCTCCTGCGCATCGCTGATTTGATCGAGCGTGATCTGGAGAAGTTCGCGCGGGCGGAATCAATCGACACGGGTAAGCCGCTCTCGCTTGCGCGCACACTCGACATTCCGCGGGCCGTCGCCAACTTTCGTTTCTTCGCGACCGCGATCCTGCACACCGAGTCGGAAGCCCATATCACCGACAACGTCGCTTTCAACTATACGACGCGTCAGCCGCGCGGCATCGCCGGACTGATTTCGCCGTGGAACCTGCCGCTCTATTTGCTGAGCTGGAAAATTGCGCCCGCCATCGCGGTCGGTAACATCGCCATAGCTAAACCAAGCGAGCTGACACCGGTGACGGCTTACATGCTTTGCGAAATCGCACAAGAGGCCGGTCTTCCAAACGGTGTCCTCAACGTAGTGCACGGAACTGGACCAAATGTCGGCGCTGCGATCACGGCGCATCCAAAGATCAACACGATCTCGTTTACGGGCGGCACGGTCACCGGGCGGAAAGTGGCGGAGGCGTGCGCACCGTTGTTCAAGAAAGTTTCACTCGAACTGGGCGGAAAAAACCCAAACATCGTTTTCGCCGACGCCGACCTGGAGGCTGCCATCGCCGGCAGCGTGCGATCGTCGTTCGCAAACCAGGGCCAAATCTGCCTGTGTGGTTCGCGAGTGTTCGTCGAGCGCTCCGCTTACAAAGATTTCGTTGATCGCTTCACCGAGAAGGCTTCGAAACTAAAAGTTGGCGATCCGCTGGACGAGAAGACCGAACAAGGCGCGATCGTGAACAAGACGCAGCTAGATAAAATAAAATTCTATGTCGATTTGGCGCAGGAGGAAGGCGGGAAGATCGCGCTCGGCGGTAAAGCGCCGAAGCCAATCAACGATCGCTGCCGCTACGGTTATTTCTTTCCGCCGACGATCATCACCGATTTGCCGGTTTCATGTCGCACAAATCGTGAGGAAATCTTCGGCCCGGTCATCACCATCACGCCGTTCGACAACGAAGAGGAAGTGATCGGTTACGCCAACGACACCGATTACGGCCTGGCCTCGAGCGTCTGGACGCAAAACCTCAATCGCGCGCACCGCGTGGCCGAACAAATTCACACCGGAACAGTCTGGGTGAACTGCTGGCTCGTGCGCGACCTGCGTGTTCCGTTCGGCGGCATGAAAGCAAGCGGTGTCGGTCGCGAAGGCGGCGAAGAAGCATTGCGATTCTTCACCGAGGCGAAGAACATTTGCATAGCGAAATAAGGAAATAAAAAATCCGTGTTGATCTGCGTAATCCGCGGTTGCAAGTGTAAACAATGAGCAAAGTACGATTACTGGTTGGCACACGGAAGGGCGCGTTCGTCCTGACATCGGACGAGAAGCGGAAAGACTGGAAAGTTGACGGCCCGCATTTTGCGGGCTGGGAGATTTATCACATGAAAGGTTCTCCGGTTGATCAGGACCGGCTGTACGCGTCGCAGACCAGCGCGTGGTTCGGACAGATCATTCAGCGTTCCGACGACGGCGGCAAAACCTGGGACACGCCGGGTGGCGGGCCGACAACAAGTCCGCAGGGTATGCCGATGGGTGAAAGTAACAAATTCGTTTACGACGGCGTCCCGGGCACGCACCAGTGGTACGACGGCACCCAGCATCCGTGGGAGTTCAAGCGGGTCTGGCATCTTGAACCGTCGCTCGACGATCGAGATCACGTTTACGCCGGCGTGGAGGATGCCGCACTGTTCGAATCAAAAGACGGCGGAAAGTCCTGGCAGGAGTTGTCGGGTCTGCGCAAACATGACACCGGCCCTAAATGGCAGCCGGGCGCAGGCGGCATGTGTCTGCACACCATTCTTCTCGATCCGAAAGATCGACAACGAATTTTCATCGCTATTTCGGCCGCAGGCGCGTTCCGGACCGACGACGGCGGTAAGACGTGGAAGCCGATCAATCGCGGTTTGCATTCGCAATACATGCCTGATCCCATTGCGGAGGTCGGCCACTGTGTTCATCGCATCGCGATGCATCCATCGAGGCCGAACACGCTCTTCATGCAAAAACATTGGGATGTGATGCGGAGTGATGACGCCGGCGATTCTTGGCGCGAAGTCAGCGGCAATTTACCGAGCGATTTCGGGTTCCCGATTGATATTCACGCGCACGAGCCGGAGACGATCTACGTCGTGCCGATCAAGAGCGACTCGGAACATTTCCCGCCGGATGGCAAACTGCGGGTCTACCGCAGTCGGAAAGGCGGAAACGAATGGGAAGAACTCACCAAAGGTTTGCCGCAACGTGATTGCTACGTGAACGTGCTGCGCGACGCGATGACGGTTGACTCGCTCGATTCGTGCGGCGTGTATTTCGGCACCACCGGCGGTCAGGTTTACGGATCATCGGACGCTGGCGACACTTGGAAACCGATTGTGCGTGATCTTCCCGCCGTCCTTTCAGTCGAAGCCCAAACGCTGCCATGATCCTGCGTTGACTTCAGGACAGAGCAAGCTGCTTCGTAAGCGTCGCTCGCGAATGAAGTACTTGTATTGCAGGGGGATATTCAAGCAGACGAGCGCATCGCCGAGGTAGCAAGATTGTTCGCGTTGAACCGGGCACAGCTAAGGAGCTCGCGAATCGCGATGTTCTTTCTCATTGCCTACGCGATCAGTTGGACCGCTTGGATTGCACTTTTCGCGCAGCACCTCTCTCCTTTCGCGTGGCCTGGACGTTGGTTTTATTTGGCTGCCGTATTCGCACCGCACGGAGCGGCGCTCGTGAGCACAGCCGTAGAAGGTGGACGCGCTGAGCTGGGAGCATTTTACCGCCGGATTATGCACCGGGTACCATTTCGATGGGCAATTATAGCGATCTGCGTTCCGCCCATTATCTACCTGGTGCGTGATGCGGTGTCTGTCGGCTTCCACTTGCCTCACGATTCGTTTTTTCACCGCCCGCCGCGAACTGTGGCAGCGCTCCTGCTTGGCCAACTAGCTGTGGTCCTAGGTGAGGAACCGGGATGGCGTGGCTTTGCGCTTCCGCGATTGCTGGGACGCTTTGGACCGATCATGGGAACGCTGATCCTCGGTGTAGCGTGGGCATGCTGGCATCTGCCGCTCTTCATCATCACCGGAACGCCGCAATATGGGACCTGGTTCCTACCGTTCGCTCTCGAGTTGATGGCCTGGTCGATGGTAATGACACTAATCATGATGCACGCGCGGGGCAGTGTAGTTGCGGCCATGCTCTTCCACGCCTCTGCCAATGTGTGCGCGTTCACGATGTGGCAGCCCGATGCACAGGTTTTTGCGCTGGGACCATGGATCATAGCAGCGGGGATTGCCGCTTGGCGGATGCAGTGGGAATCGAGCCATGCGCCTTTGACCGCTGGTATCTGTTGAGGCATTGGTGAGACATGGCTGCCATGATCCGCGTCGTCCTCCCGCATCATTTGCGCACGCTGGCGCGAGTTGGTAGTGAAGTGCAACTCGAGCTCAATGGCGAGGTTACGCAGCGAACAATTCTCGACGCACTCGAAACGAAATATCCAGTGTTACGCGGAACGATGCGTGATCACGTCACGCACGACCGCCGCCCGCTGGTGCGGTTCTTCGTTTGCGGCGAGGACCTATCTCATCAGCCGCCGGATGCCAAATTGCCCGACGCGATCGCGACCGCTGCGGAGCCCGTCTTTATTATGGGCGCAATCGCGGGAGGCTAGCGGAGACAATGATGTCCAAGCTCACAAATTTCGCGGCCAAACTAAACCAAGGAAGGACAAAAAAATGAAATTCATGATTCTGGTTAAAGCGGACAAGAACTCAGAAGCCGGCCTGATGCCGGACGAGAAGCTCCTGACGGAAATGGGAAAGTATAACGAAGAGCTGGCCAAAGCGGGGATCATGCTCGCAGGCGAAGGCCTCCACCCGACCTCAAAGGGCGCGCGCGTCAAGTTCGCTGGCGGCAAGCATACAGTGACAAACGGGCCGTTCCACGAATCCAAGGACCTGATCGCGGGCTTCTGGATCTGGCGGGTGAAGTCGAAAGACGAAGCGATCGAGTGGGTCAAGCGCGCGCCGTTTGGGGAAGGGGCAGAAATCGAAATCCGCCAGGTGCACGAGGCGGAGGATTTTGGCGAAGCGTTTACTCCCGAACTCAGAGAGCAAGAGGAACGAGTAGCCGCGCAAATGGCCGCGAACGCAAATCGATAGGAGAATTCATTCTTACAACCTTAACTCATGCTTAATCATCATGTGTCGAAACATCAAAACACTTCATAACTTCGCACCGCCGGCGACTGAAGAAGAAATCCGGGCATCTTCCCTTCAGTTCGTCCGAAAATTGAGCGGTTTCACTAAACCATCGAAAGCAAATGAGGACGCTTTCAATCGGGCGGTCGACCGGGTGACGCTGGCCGCGCTGGAACTGCTCAATTCATTGGTCACCAATGCGCCGTCGCGCAATCGGGAAACGGAGGTGGTTAAAGCCCGCGCGCGATCGGCAAAACGTTTTGGCGCTGCTCCGGTCGCCATGATGGCCGGCCACAACCACGACTAAGAAAATGTCCGCAGCTTTTACCGGCGGATGCGCTTGCGGCGGGATTCGCTACCAAGTCACAGCTGAGCCGATCGTGATGTTTAATTGCCACTGTCGGGATTGTCAGCGAGCGACCGGCACTTCGTTTTCCGCGGTTGTCTATGTCCCGGCCAAGGCATTCAAAATCACGAAAGGCTCACCACGGTATTATCAGACTTCCAGCGAATCCGGTGGCCACAACAAGCGCGGCTTTTGCGCGGACTGCGGTTCTCGGCTTTTTGGCGGCATTAGTGATCAAGGACACGGGATCAACGCTGCGAGCCTGGACGATCCAACCTTATTCAAACCGCAGATGCATATATGGACAGCAGACGCGCAGCCGTGGGACCACATGGATCCGGATCTTCCGAAGTTCGAGAAGTATGCACCGCAATAATGAGCAAATCGTTTGAAAGTTCCCGAGCACCCGAGCCGATGGGCGCATTCCCGCACGCGAAACGCGTTGGCAATCTCCTGTTTCTCTCCGGCATTGGGCCGCGCGTGCGCGGCAGCAAAAAAATCCCCGGCGTAACGCTCGATTCAGCTGGCAAGATCGTCAGGTACGACATCGAAGCGCAATGTCGCGCGGTTTTCGAAAACGTTCGGCTCGTTTTGGAGGACGCCGACGCGACGTGGCAAGACATCATCGACGTCACCGTTTTCCTCACAAACATGAAGAAGGATTTTTCTATCTACAACCGTCTCTACGCGGAACATTTTGCCGGGCCCGGCAAACCAAATCCGACGCGCACGACGGTTGAGGTCACCGCGCTACCGACGCCGATCGCAATCGAGCTCAAGGTGATTGCGTCGGTGGGATAAAGCGAATCATGTGACCACTGCGCCGTTTCACATCATTGCAGCGGACCACACGGGTTTCACGGTCGCGAATCTCGAGCGGTCTGTGGCGTTCTGGCAGAATGTTCTCGGCTTCGAGCTTTCTCATCGCACGCATCAGACCGGCGAGTTGGCCAGCGAAATCACCGGGGTGCCCGGCGCTGAAATCTCGCTCGCTGTTCTCAAAGGTTACGGGCACAAGATTGAATTGCTCGAGTATCTCACGCCGCCCGACCGAAAACATGTCGATTTTAGACCGTGCGATGTCGGCTCGGTCCATGTTGCCCTTACGGTAGATAACCTTGAGGCTGTGCTGAGCGCGATCGCCGCGTCCGGTTGGAAGGCGGCGGGCAAACCTCAAACACTGAAAACGGGACCGAACGCTGGAAAACGCGTTGTTTACGTTCGCGACCCCGACGGAATAACAATCGAGTTCATGCAACCACCTATGTCTTAACTTTTTCCTCTTACTTCTTATCTTTCTCATGACCTTCTCCGCCGACGAAGATTTTGCGCGTCAACTCGGCGCAGAAGACCCGCTGCGTCATTTCCGCGAAAAATTTCATCTTCCGCTCGGTGCGGACGGCGGACCGTTGATTTACTTCGCCGGTAACTCGTTAGGCCTAATGCCGAAAGCGGCGCGAACAGTCGTTGAGCGGGAGCTGGATGTTTGGGCGAAACGGGCCGTGGATGCTCATCACGCGGCAGACACGCCGTGGTACTCATATCACGAGACCTTGCGCGAGCCGACGGCGCGGCTTGTCGGTGCGCAGCCGAACGAAGTCATCTGCATGAACAGCCTGACGGTGAACCTTCACCTGATGATGGCCACGTTCTATCGGCCAACGAAATCGCGCTTCAAAGTTCTAATGGAAGAACCGGCTTTCCCTTCCGACACGTATGCGATCAAATCGCAGATCGTTCATCACGGGTTCGATCCCAAGGACGCGCTCGTTCTTGCGGGACCGCGTAAAGGTGAGCTCACGATCCGACAAGAAGATATCGAATCTGCGCTGGAGAAATACGGACAACAGATCGCGATCGTCATGATCGGCGGCATCAACTTTTTCACCGGTCAATTGTTCGACATCGAGAGAATCACGTCGCTTTCACAGAAGCGCGGCTGCGTGGTCGGGTTCGATCTCGCGCACGCGATCGGCAACGTGCCGCTGGCATTACATCATTGGAACGTGGATTTCGCCGCCTGGTGCTCATACAAATATCTCAACGCCGGTCCCGGCGCAGTGGCAGGTGCGTTCGTGCACGAGCGACACGCCACCAACCAGAAGTTGCCGCGTTTCGCCGGCTGGTTCGGGAACGATCCGAACACGCGGTTCCGGTTGCATCTGGAGCCGGAGTTCATTCCTGTTCCGTCGGCCGACGGATGGCAGATCAGCAACCCCCCGATCTTCTCAATGGCGCCCCTGCGCGCGTCGCTGGCGATTTTCGATGAAGCCGGTGGAATGGAACCGCTCCGCGCGAAATCGATCAAACTGACCGGCTATCTTCAGTTTCTGCTCGAGTCCAATCACGGCGATAAACGCTTTACGGTCATCACGCCGGGTGAGATGGACGCACGTGGTTGCCAATTGTCGATCTTAGTCCACGAACATCCGAAAGAATTGTTCCGCAAACTCCAAGCGGCCGGCGTGAAATGCGACTTCCGCGAACCGAACGTGGTCCGCGTCGCCCCGACTCCCCTTTACAATACGTTTCGCGAAGTCTGGCGTTTTGCGAAGATTGTCGCCGAGCATCACTGATATCACAGGGCTCCGTATGGCGAAGCCCGTCACGAATCTTTTCGGCTGCATTGCCTGGTGAGACTTTGGGCTTAACGCTTCGTTTTCCATTCCGCAGCGACCGGCTCCGGAAGAAGAATTTTATCGGCAAATCGAGGTGATTAGGCGACAAAAAGTTATGAAATACGCCGTCATCATCGTGCGAGTCCTTCTCGGGCTCATGTTCGCTGTCTTCGGGTCCAACGCCTTCCTGCACTTTATTCCAATGCCGCCAATGCAAGGTCTGCCCGGCCAATTCATCGGCGCACTCTTTAGCAGTGGCTACATTTACGCCATCGCAGGTGTTCAGGTCGTCGGCGGTCTGCTCCTGCTCATCGGACGCTTTGTTCCGCTCGGCCTGACCCTCCTCGGCCCGGTGATCGTGAACATCATGCTCTATCACATCTTTCTTGATCCGAGCGGTCTCGGGATGGGTTGTGTTGTCTCGGTCCTTGCACTCTTCCTCTTCTGGGTACATCGCGATCGCTTCGCGCCCTTGTTAAAACCGTAAATTCTCCCGATTTTTCCCGCTACTACTTCTTGGAAACCATCGACGCAAGAAGCCGTTGAAAGCGCGGGTCTTTCCGTAATGGCTCCCACGCTGGATCTGTTTTCAAGTAGCCATACGAAATGTAGCCCGGCATGCCGAGCAAACTCTGCAGTTCATCGAATGCGTGGTCATAGTCGCCGGTCCAAGTGTAAACCTGTGCCAGTCCCTGCAGAATCAACGCGCCGTCGTAAACGTCTTTCGACACCGGCATAAGTGCGGCAGCTTTTTGCGCTTCCTGCAGCGCCAGTTCCTTGTTGCCGAGATTGGCATCAACTTGCGCCAGCACCGCCAGAGTCCGCGGATCGTTCGGCTTGTTTTTTAATCGAGTTTCGAAAATCACACGCGCTGCTTTGAACGCCGCGATGGTTTTTGTTTTGTCGCCCTCGGCACGGGCAATCAGCCCTTCGTACCAAGCGCGGGGAAAGTAGAAGGTGAAATCGACGTCCAGAAAATCGGCGCGTCGTGATGCCGCCAGAACTCTGCGCGCTTCGTTATAGTTGCGGTCAATCAGGGCAATCAAAATTTTCCAGGACGTTTCACCGCCACCCACGTCCGTATCCGGAGCGGCGGCCATAGCCGCCCGAAGCGTTGTCGGGTCGCCAGTTTCGCTAAAGTCGAGCGAGGCGCGACGGATTAAGTCGATCGGTTCGCGCATTCCCGCCGCAATGGCCCGATCGGAGACCAATCTGGCTTCTGGAAATCGCCGCTCCAGAATAAAAGTGTCGGCCAAGAGATTGACCGCATTCGGCTTACGCGGATCCAGCTTTACCGAGGTAGCAAAATCGCGTTCCGCTTCGGTCCAATGACCTTGTCGTCGATTGATGTAGCCGGAAAGATTGAAGAACGGAACACTGTTCGGTAAGCCCGGCCGCGCGATCGCCAGTTCTTCCTGTGCGCGCTCGTAATCGCGGTGGCAGCGAAAATAATGGTCGGCCATGGCGAGATGCGCCTCCGCGGAATTGGGCCGCAACCGCAGCGCATTATTGACTGCCGCTTCGCCAAGCAGAATGCGTTTGGGCGTTGAATCCAGGTCGAAGAAATAGAGAAGATTGTGCGCGCGGGAGGCGTAACAGTAGGCTAAAACAAAATTCGGATCACGCTCGGTTGCTTCGTCCAGCAACCGCACAGCCTTGAGGAGCGACGACCCGGGATCCTGAAGCTCCGTGTACGTGTCGACAATCTCCTTGGCCTGCAGATACAGATCGAACGCCGCTAAATCTCGTGTGGGGGTTTCTTCTATTTCGGCCTTCTGTTGGGGCGAGAGTTTGGCCTGTAATTGGTTAACGATGGCCTGGGCCAGATCGCTTTGAATGACAAACAGATCGGCGACATCCCGGTCATAGCTTTCGGCCCAGATTTGTGAATCCGTCAGCGCATCAATCAATTTGGCATTCACGCGCACACGGCCCGGCGCGCGTTGTACCGTGCCTTCGAGAATGTAGGCGACCCCGAGTTGCCGACCGATCTCACGCACGTTGCGGCCGGGTTGATTCCGATATTGTTGAACGCTGGTATGGCTGATCACTTTCAAGTCGGACACCTTCGCCAGGTTCGTCAGGATTTGATCTTGTACACCATCGGCAAAGAAAGTGCCGGCGTTGTCCGGACTCAAGTTTTGAAACGGCAACACCGCGATGCTTTTTGCCGGAATGCCGTTGCTGGACACATCCGAGGTTTCTTTTGTTGCGTTTCGCCAGGGATGCCAAAACCAATAGCCAGCAAGTGCGAGCGCAGCGATGGATGTTCCGGCAACAGCCACCAGCCATAATTGTCGCCCACTGTAAACACGCAGACCTTTAGCGTTGGGAGTGCGCTGAATGCCTTCAGCCGTGATGTCGTAGAGCCAGCCCAGCACGAGGGCGAAAGGAAAACCAATCGCGATCAGCACCACGAATACCTGCTGGCCCCATTCCGGCGCGTGAAAAATCGGTAGAATAGTTCCACCGACCTGGATCATGGCCGATGCAAAAATCCCATAGGCGAGCGCGACGCGGTAGACCCTCCGCCTCTTCAGCTCGTGGAAAAAGGCCCTCATTCGCGCATCACGATACTGCGGGTTTGCCGGTCCTCGCTACTCTTCCCAAGAATTTTATCGGCAAATGCAGCGTATTAGGCGACAAAGATCATTAATACCTATGAAACATCTGTGATTTTGGTATAACTCGCGCTTAACCTTTGCCAACTTTGCTAACGTGATTCGAACGACTGTTTTCATCATTGCGTTCAGCCTTTGCGTAAACGCGGTTTGGGCGAAAGACGAGAAATCGATCAAGAAGTTGCGTGACGCGCTCGTGGCGCTCGCGCCTGACGTGGACCCGGGCGAAGCCGAACTGCTCTCGGTAACGGCGCACACGGCCTCGCGCAGCCTCGCGCGTGAATATGGCCTCGTCTGGTGCCCGGCGTTTCAGAACGTACTGATCCACACGGGCAGGCGACAACGCGGCTATTGCGGCCACTATACGCGTGATATCGGCGAACGCCTGAAAGCGCTCAAGCTCAAGACGCTCGTGCTTCACTGGGGTGCTGCTTACGCGGGAACCTTGGACGAGAACAATGGTCTGGTAGTCACCGCACGAAACCAGCCTTTCGAGAACGGCATCGTCCTCGATGGCTGGCGCAGGGCCGGCCGGTTATTCTGGTGTCCACTCAAAGAGGACTCTCAGTACGACTCAGGACAGGGGGCCCGGTGGAGGGCAAGTCACCACGGCTATTACGGGATCACCGCATGGAAAGAAGACCCGCTCTACACCGCCTGGCTGCATGACTACACACACGTTTGGGAATGGCAACCTACGGCGCGGTGATTTTGCAAGTATGAGCGAAGTGGTTACCGCACCTTACACGTTCGCGTCCGCTATGGATTCTTGCGGTCAAGCGCCACAGCGAAAGGATGCAGTTCCGCCGTCATCAGTCCGCCCGCGACAGCGGGATCGGCTTGCATGAACGCGCGCGCGGCGGTCTCATCGGGCGCCTCGAAGATCGCAATGCCAAACGTCTTGTCACCTGGCTCCTTCGTGCGTCCAGCAAGGATCAGTTGACCCGATTTTGTGGCTTCTTGGAATCGAGCGAAGCGCCGCTCAAGCACTGTTTCGTCTTCTTTCCTCCAATTCGCGTCCGAATAGAGGCGCGGTACGAGCCGCAACACATAGATGAATTGCTTGGGTTTTTCAGCCTTCCGTGCTTGAGCAGGCAAGGATTGACCAGTTGTGAAAGCGCAAATCAGCGGAATGATGAATCGGAGGTGAGACATAACAG
>QHON01000031.1 GCA_003218815.1 Verrucomicrobiota bacterium | reverse complement strand
CGAAGATCAATACATCCGATATCTGAAAAAGGGCGCCCGCGGAGTTCAACCCACGCTTGCTGTCCAGGTTTTTGGTGGGTCAGCCCATTCGAACATCGCGATTGACTTCGGTTTTCGCGGCGTAGGCACAACGAACTCGAATAGTTGTGCCAGTGGCACAGTGTCAGTGGGCGAAGCGCTGCGTTATATTCGGGATGATTTCGCCGATGTGATTATCGCCGGAGGAGCCGAGGCCCCTCTCACGACGATCACAGTCGGGGCATTTGACATCATTAAAACGATGAGCCGCTGGTCGGGCGATCCTGCGCTGGCCTGTCGCCCATTCGATCTATTGCGTGATGGATTCGTCATGGGCGAAGGCGCCACTTCTCTCATTGTTGAAGAGCTTGAACACGCTCGGGCACGCGGCGCACGCATCTATGCCGAAGTACTAGGTTATAGTTTGAATAACGATGCTTTCCACATGACCGCGCCCCTGCCAAGCGGTGATTCATGCATTCGCGCGATGCGCGATGCATTGGCGGATGCGCAACTGGCTCCCGAGCAGATTGATTATATCAATGCGCATGCCAGCTCGACGCAGCTAAATGATGGTGCTGAAACGATGTCGATTAAACAAGTGTTCGGTGCGGACGCGCAGCGAATTCCAGTCAGCGGGACGAAAGGCTATTACGCGCATCCGCTCGGCGCGACCGGCGCGATTGAGGCTGCGATTTGTGCACTCGCCCTGGATCGGCAGTGGATTCCTCCAACGATCAACTATCAGAATCCCGATCCGGCTTGCGACCTTGATGTCGTTCCGAATCACGGGCGTAAAGCCCAGCTTAATTATGTAATGAGCAATTCCTTTGGCTTCGGCGGAATTAACGCCTGCGTAATTCTGGGACGTGTCAGGTAGGCGCGGTTCACCTGAACCGTCCGCGAGTGATTGAGCTCAATCGCCCCTACCTAACAAATCTGGCCTGTTTTCCTTGGTTCTTTCGAGCGCCTGCTCTTTGCGCCAAGCTGCAATCTCCGCGTGATTTCCTGAAAGCAAAACGTTCGGAACTTTCCAGCCGCGAAATTCTGCTGGTCTCGTGTATTGCGGCGCCTCGAGCAAGCCGGCGCTAAAACTATCATCCACAGCGGACTGTTCATGACCGAGCACCCCGGGAACAAGTCTCACGATGGCGTCGACAAGTACAACCGCGGCAATCGCGCCGTTCGTGAGGACATAGTCGCCGATGGAAATCTCAAGATCGACGAGATGTTCGATAACGCGGTGATCGACCCCTTCGTAATGACCGCAGACGATGATGAGATGCAATTCCCGCGAAAGCTGCGCCGCCAGCTGTTGGTCGAATCGGTGTCCAGCAGGTGACATCAGAATAATTTTCGATTTTCGGTTTCCGATTTTCGATTTTTCGCTAATTTGGCCCCGCAGTTCTTCTACCGCCGCAAAAATCGGTTCCGCTTTCATGACCATGCCCTGCCCGCCGCCGAATGGAGCGTCATCAACAATGTGATGTTTGTCCCTCGTCCAGTCGCGCAGGTTATGGATCCGAAGATCGATGATTCCATTTTCCTGCGCCCGCTTCATGATGCTTTCGCTCAACGGGGCCCGGCAGATTTCCGGGAATAACGTCAGGATGTCGATCTTCATTTGACGGTTTTAAGGTGGATCGAGCGCTCAGCGCTCGATGCTAATTTGGCGGCGAAGCCGCATACTGATAACATCGCGCGACGGAGCGCGCGATCCACCTACTCCACAATTTCTAGAGTGGCCCGTTGGCCGTGCCGCGCAGCAGAGCTGGCGAGCAACGCACGAATCGCATGAATGGTTTGACCGTTGCGTCCAATAACCCGGCCGACGTCGCTTTGTCGTAGTTGTAACTTGAAGATCGTGGTCTTTCCGCTGGGAATTTCCGAGAGCATCATCTCATCGGGATATTCGACCAATTGTCGAATGATAAACTCGAGAAATTCTTTCACGTCGCTTCAGGCATAGACGCCGATGCTTCGGGAGGAGTGGCCGGGGACGGCTCTGGTTCGGCGGGTGCTGGCGTTGCCGCGACCGGCACAGACACTCCTTGCTTCTTATTTTTCTTGAGCAAACTCCGCACGGTGTCCGATGGCTGCGCGCCGCGTGCGATCCAGTATTCCGCGCGATCTACTTTCAACGTGCTGTTATGCCCGGGTTTTTTCGGATCGTAAGTGCCGATGATCTCGATGAATCTCCCCTCGCGTGGGCTGCGACTGTCGGCGACGACCACTTTGTAATACGGGCGATTCTTCGCCCCTTCTCTGCGTAATCTGATTGAAACTGCCATGTTAAGTCCTCATTCGCGCCATTTGCGCCATCATCTTTTTCATTTTACCCGCGTTTTTCATCATCTTGCGCATCTGACCGAAGCGCCGCAGCAGATCGTTTACCTCTGTCACGGTACTACCGCTGCCACGCGCGATGCGCTGACGACGCCGTGCATTTAGAATGTCGGGGCGCGTCCGCTCTTCGCTCGTCATCGAAAGCACAATTGCTTCCGTGCGCTTGAGCTGCTTCTCGTCAAACGAAAGGCCCTGCACGTTACTCATGCCGGGCAACATGCCAAGAATATTCTCCAGCGGACCCATCTTTCGCATCATCTTAAATTGCGCCAGGAAATCATTAAAATCGAAGGATGCCGTCCGCAGTTTCCGCTCCAGGCGTACGGCTTCCTCTTCATCGACCGCTTCGGCCGCTTTCTCGACCAGACCAATCACGTCGCCCATTCCGAGAATCCGGCCGGCCAGCCGCTCCGGAACGAACAGCTCGAATTGGTCGAGTTTTTCGCCGGTCCCGGCGAATTTGATCGGACGCCGGGTCACTTCACGCATCGATAAGGCCGCGCCGCCGCGTGCATCGCCATCGAGTTTGGTCAAAATAATCCCGGTCACTTGTAAAGCGTCGTTGAAATGGGTTGCGACGCTGACCGCTTGCTGGCCGGTTGCGGCATCGACCACGAGCAAAGTCTCCTGCGGTTGCAAAAATTCTTTCAGCTCTTTCAATTCCTGAATCAGCGCCATATCGATCTCCTGCCGGCCCGCTGTGTCGAAAATGTCGATGTTGGTCCCTTCCCGATCTTGCCATTCCATTGCCGCGGCGGCGGCGCGTCGAACATTTTTCTCGCTCGGATCGGGAGCGTAAACCGGGACTTCAATTTGCTTCCCCAATGTGGCGAGTTGTTCAATCGCGGCTGGCCGTTGCAAATCGCACGCAATCAGAGCCGGCGCGTGACCTTCCTTTTTCAAAAAACGCGCCAGCTTGGCGGAGGAAGTCGTCTTGCCGGAGCCGTTGAGGCCTACAATCAAGATGCGCGTCCTTTTGTCGAGAATGAGTGGCGCGGCGTCGCCTCCGAGCAACGCGGTCAACTCATCATGGAAAATTTTCACGATCTGCTGCCCCGGCGTGATGCTGCGAAGGACCGCTTCGCCGAGCGCCTTTTTCCTCACGCGGCCAATGAAGTTCTTCGCGACTTGAAAATCGACATCAGCCTCGAGTAAAGCCAGGCGAACCTGGCGGAGCGCGGCGTCGATGTTCGATTCGCTGATCGTGCCGTGGCCACGCAGTTCTTTGAAAATGTCCTGGAGCTTATCGCCGAGTTGCGAAAACATAATGGTAGAAAAACACGCTGCGTTTGACGAAAAGGTGGATCGGCCGCTCCGCGGGCGATGCTAAAATAATCCAGCTTCCGCCAGGCGCGCCATCGAGCGCGGAGCGCTCGATCCACTCATTTCTTCGGAGTCGGCGTTGATTTTGCCGCTGCAGACACCGGTGCAGCTGCGGCCGTCGCGTCGATACCGAAAGTCCAGTGCGCCTCGACTTTTTTGCCCTCCGCTTTCGCGCTAACAATCACCGTGCACGAGTTTCCACGCAATTTTTGCGTCACTTGATATGAGACCATGCCGCTTTTCGGATCGTAACTCACGGGAACCACACCGAGTCCGCTGACGCGCATCTGGACGCTGCCGGGCTCGATTCCGCCGACACGGCCGAGGTTCGCCTTAATGAGTGGGAGCGCCGTGCGGACGGTGCTGCCATCCGCCGGTTGGGTCGAAAGATCAGCCGCGCCGACTTCAGCAACCGCGGCTGCTCCACCAGTGGAGGTGCCGATCATCTTGACCGCGTCAACGAATACTTTCGGTTTGTTCGCTTCAATCGCATAACGACCAAGCGAATCGAGCGGAGAGGTAAAGGTGATCGGTTGACCGTAAACGGTAAACATCGCTTCGTAACCGGCATTTCGGGCAAGTTCTTTGACATGCTCGTTATAATTGCCGAAGGGAACGGCGAAACAATTCACTTTGATCCCGAGCCGCTGCTCGAGCAGTTCCTTCGAGCCGACAACTTCATTTCGGACCCATTGCTCGTATTCGGGCCCGGTCAATTTTGTCCTGGTCCTCTTCCCGCCGGGGGCAGCCAGCATTATATTATGTCCCTCGCGCAAGTCTTGGTGCGTCGCAGTATGCGCTTCGATATCGACTCCGTTGTCACGCATGTCGGCTAGTTGTTCCCACGTGATCGCCTCTCCGCCACCCAAGCTTCCTCCGCGGACGCCTTCGGTATAAATGAACATCGTGAACGGGTACCCAAATTTTTTCATGATCGGCCACGCGACCTCGTATTGAGATTTCCAGCCATCATCGAAGCTGACGACCGCGCATCGCGGCGGTATATTTTTCTCGCCACGCCGCCACGCCAGCAAATCTTGCATGCTGATTACGGTAATCCCGGCATCTTTGAGTTGTTTCATCTGCGCCTCGAAATCGGCCGGTGTGATCTCGGTGCCCGGATAGCGAATTTTGTCGACCAAGCGGTGATAACAAAAGATGATGGTCTGCGCCGTTTGATCGACAACGGCTTTGGTAATTTTTGGAGGCGAAGCAGCTGGGCTAACGGCAGCCGCTGCCGGCGATGAGGTGGCCGGTTGAGAACCATTGGCGGCACTTTCGTGTCTTTTGCACATCGAAAAGTTCATCGCCAAAAGCAGAGGGATAATCGCAAATCGAATCATCATAAAAGAGGTACACGCTTTAAGTGCGGCAGGGCAAAAAACAAGTGCTTTTTATTTACAATCGCCGAAAAATAGATAGCTGATCAGCGAAAAACCCTTGGTGTAAGACACATTTTTTGCTATTGAATCAGAATGCCGCGCCTGATCAGCCGCGCTCTTGCCATCGGTCTCCTGGCTTTGTTAACTGCTTGCGCGACCGCGCCAAAAGCGGCGAAAAATACAGGCAAGACTTTTACGACAGTCGTTGTCGATGCCGGACATGGCGGAAAAGATAACGGGGCGTATCGCCGTTTCGGAGGCGCCGAAAAAATCGCCACCCTCGATGTAGCCCAGCGTCTCGATCGCAAGCTGCGCGAATCGGAAATCAAAACCGTAATGACACGCTCCTCGGATGTTTTTATTTCGCTGGATCAACGCGTCGCCATCGAGAATTCGCAAAAAAATGCCATCTTCGTCAGTATTCACTTCAACGACTCACGCCGGCGCGGCATACACGGCTTTGAGACGTATTATCATTCGGGAGATTCATTCGATCTGGCGAATCGGATTCAAGGCAAGCTGATGACGATCCCGCACTCGGCCAATCGCGGAGTGCACACAGCGAATTTCCGCGTCCTGCGCCTCGCTTACTATCCCGCGGTCCTAGTGGAGTGCGGTTTTCTGAGTAATCGATCCGAAGGCAGCCAGGCGCGCGATTGGGAATATCGCGAGCTACTGGCCGACAGAATCGCGGAAGCAATTGTCGAGCAACGTTACGGACCGGGCGTTTATCGCGGCTCAGCCCAGGTAGCCGCGCAGTCGCAGCCGGCGAGCACCGGCCAACAGCCAGTGCCGCCCGCTGTTCAGCATTAAAATTGTTTGCCGCGCTCTTCGCGGCCGATCGCGGCCAGCACAATCAGTGCAACAAAAATGATTAGCGCAAAAAGCGCCAGCGCTTTCGCATAGTCCGGATGCCCGCTGGCGTCCCGAAAATGGTCTGCCAGCCTTGCTTCCACCACGGCTGTATTCGCGGCGAATAAATTCCCGAGCTGATAGGCAAATCCCGGGAAAGTTCCGCGCAGCTCCCCCGGTGAAAGCTCATTTAAGTGTACAGGCACAATTCCCCATGCGCCTTGCACCATGAATTGCATGGCAAATCCGCCAATCACCAACAGGGAGAAACTCGGCGAAAAGACCCAGGCGGGAATCAGAAGGATTCCGAACACCGCTGCGAAAATGATCGCGCGACGCCGGCCCCATTTTTGCGAGAGATGACCGACAATCGTTCCGCCGCAGATCGCGCCAAAAGCGTAGATGATCCCGGTCGCCGCCTTTTGCGTCACCCCGTAGTGGCGTTGTTCGCCGAGGAACGTTTGATACATGTCCTGGGTCCCATGTGACATGGCGTTGAACGCCGTCATCAAGAGAATCACGTAAAGAAAGAGGGCCCAGTGCCGTTGCAGGACGGTCAGCACATTTTTCCAAAAATCAGTCGGCGCGGTGCGCCGACGCAGCCATGCCGGTGATTCCGGCACCCGCGCGCGAATAAAAATGACAAGGAACGCCGGCAGCACTCCCGCCACAAATAGTCCGCGCCAGCCGAAGAACGGAAACACCGTCCAATAAACGACCGCTGCCAACAGATAACCAAAAGCGTAGCCCTGTTGTAGAAGTCCAGAGAACAACCCGCGCGCTGCGGTTGGCAAAGTTTCCATCGCCAGGGATGCGCCCAGCCCCCACTCACCCCCCATGCCGATCCCATAAAGCGCACGAAAAATCAGCAGCCAGGTGTAATTCGGCGAAAAAGCCGTGAGCAATTCCATCGCCGAATAAAAAATAATGTCGATCATGAGCGGAATCCGCCGCCCGAATCGATCGCCCAGCAGTCCGAAAATGAATGCCCCAAGCGGGCGCATCGCCAGAGTTAGAGTAATCGCATAACTGAGCTTGGCGATGCTCGTGCCGAAATCGTGCGCCATCGCCGCGATCACAAACGTCAGCAGAAAAAAATCGAAGGCATCAAGCGCCCAGCCGAGAAAACAGGCGACAAATGTATTGCGTTGGTCGCGATCAAGTGATTTGAAGAGCCGGACCGCTTCCATGGCTCAGTCAACTAATTGTCATGTCAAGCGAAGTCGAGACTTCTCTAGCTGGAGAATGCCGAAATCCGAATGACCAATGTCGAAATAATGACGAACGACGAGATAAGGAACAATTGAATGCGACGCTTGAGCTTCGGGCTTCCTTCGTAATTCGTCATTCGTGCTTCGTCATTTTCACGCTACCCTCCGCCGTGCGTTATCTCGTAAAAGCCCGCGTGAAACTCGGAAAGGACCGCGCCCTTGTCCAGGCGATTGATGAGCGCGTACTTGGCCGCGGTTCAATCGCCGGCGACGAATACTTGCACAACATGGAGCAAGCAAGGGTAACCGAAAATGGAGTGGCGCAATGGGTCGAGACTTGTTTTTGTGATCCGCCGCTGTCCGAAGAGCGGCCGTATTGGGAAGAATATTTCGACCTGCTCAGCGTGAAGGACGCCCACTTACGTCGCAATTGCCGGCACGAGAACGGAACCGAACCGTGGGCCTGCTGCAACTGCGATTGCACGCAGAAGCTGGAGGAAAAACTGCGAACGCAAAGCATGTCATTTCTCAACACATTGCGGTCAGAGAAAAGCGACTTCTAGGCCGCCTCTACAGCTTCGTCCCCCGTCGCGTTGTTGGGCACAATTCGTCATTTTGGCTTCGTCATTGGTCGGGTCTTATTCATTGCGAGCAAGCGAGAGCAGGAAAACGAGCAAGAAGTCCAAACCGACACATCTACGCATCATGATGCGTCAATTTGTTTCTTGAACACTGGCACAAACGCCGTTTAGTTCCCGACACTAATGGCGGCCGATTTTCATCCTCTGGAGGCGCTCATGCCCCAACGCATCGTCGTGCTTGACGGCGCGATGGGCACCATGATCCAGCGTTACAAATTATCGGAACAGGATTATCGAGGGAAACGATTTCGCGATTGGAAAGGTAAAGACCTCAAAGGCAGCCTCGAGCTTCTTCTTCTCACCAAGCCAGAGATCGTCGAGGAAATTCACACCCAATACCTCGAAGCCGGCGCCGACATCATCGAAACCAACACGTTCAGCGCCACCACGGTCGGATTGCACGATTTTCTTTTTGCGGGAGAACCGCCTGCAGGCCGCAAGAATCAGGATTTCTTCCAGCGCGTGGTGGACGATGTCGATCTTCGCGCGCTTGTGCATGAGATGAACGTGGAGGCGGCTAGAATTGCCCGCCGCGCGGCTAATCACGTCGCCAATCAAACAGGAACTCGCCGATTGGTTGCCGGATCGATGGGACCCCTTCCCGTGGCGGTGTCGATGTCGCCAGATGTAAACGATCCCGCTTTCCGGGCCGTCACTTTCGATCAACTCAAGCAGACTTATTTCGATCAGGCAAAGGCCTTACTCGAAGGAGATGTCGATCTTTTGCTGGTCGAAACCATTTTCGATACCCTCAATGCCAAAGCCGCGCTCTTTGCCATCGCGGAAGT
>QHON01000030.1 GCA_003218815.1 Verrucomicrobiota bacterium | reverse complement strand
TTAGTTTTGCGGTCGAAGGGCAGCGGATGAGCAAACGCTTAATAACTGGTCCCTTTGTCTTCGGGGCGGTGGGTCGGGCAAAAAAGTGCATAAATAAAATTTGGTTAGCCGAGTCGATAAACGATGCGCGCTTTATCGATATCGTAGGGTGACATGTGCAGTTTGACGCGGTCGCCAATGGTAAGGCGGATGAAGCGTTTGCGCATCTTACCAGAAATATGCGCGAGGACGAGATGTTCGTTCGCAAGCGCGACCCGGAACATGGTGCCGGGAAGAACCGACATGATCGTTCCTTCCAACTCGATCGCTTTTTCTGAGTTCATCGATGCTTGACCGGGCGAGTCGGCCGCAAGCTTTCGCGGCCGACTCAGCGCGATCAGATTATTTACCGGCGAAAGCCGGCGTATTGACGGTTACCGGATGGACGGGGACGCTCTTCGCGTGCGCGCGCTTCATTGACGGTGAGTGTGCGCCCTGCGACTTCCTTGCCGTTGAGCGCGGTCATGGCGGCGCCAGCTTCAGCGTTGTCGTTCATGGTGACGAACGCGAAACCGCGCGATTTGCCGGTCATGCGGTCCATCATCAACGCGACCTCGCTGACTTTGCCGTGTTGTTCGAAAAGATCCTGAAGATCGTTTTCGGTAGTCTCAAAGGAGAGATTTCCTACATATAGTTTCATTATGATTTGATTTTGGAAAAAAAACTGCCAGCCACAGAGCCGTTCCCGGGAATCGGGTTTCAAATCACCACTGAGACAACCTCAACTGACGATCTACCACGCAACGAACAGAACAGAACTAATCCAATAACAGCTGACACTATCGTCTAGTTTCGGTGGAATACAAGGGCGAACCCGGAATCAATCAATGACCGTCAGAAACATAATTAATTGCAGGAGCAAGGTTACGGCTTCGCCTGCGGTGACGAAGTAGGCGAGGTTGCGGGCGCCACTGGACTTGCGCTGCCAGCGGGCAAAACGCTGGCACCGGACTGGGGCGCTGAAGAGGAGCCCGGTGATGGCATCGCCGCTGGCGCCGCTGGAGAAGTTTGTTGTTTCATCAGCTCGCGGCGGAAGGCGCTGTCGACCGTGTTCTTATGGGCATAAAGGATCGACAATGCAAAGGTGAGCGCGAAAAAGATGCCAGCCAGCCATGCCGTGAACTTCACCAATACGTTTGTGGTTTGTGCGCCGAAAATGTTTTCCGTGACCGCACCGCCAAAGGCCGCGCCTAAGCCTTCGCTTTTTGGACGTTGCATCAGGATCACGAGCACCATGAGCAGCGCCACCAGGACGTAAATGACCAGGAGCAGATTGATAAGGAGGTTCATCGGGGACGGGCAATATCGCCAAAGTCGCTCGATTGTAAATGACCGGGCGCCTGGCACCGGCTGCCGGCCGGTAAATTCATCGGCCGGATACGACTGCTACGCCTTCACCCGGTTCCAAATTTGATCCAGTTCGGCAAGATCGACATCACCAAGCCGTTTGCCTTGCGCAAGTAGTTCGTCCTCGAGCCGAGTGAAGCGCGCGACAAACTTGTCCGTCCCGGTTTGCAGCGCGCTCTCGGCATCGAGTTTGCATTTCCGCGCCAAATTGACCACGGCGAACAGCAAATCGCCGATCTCA
Organism: Verrucomicrobiota bacterium; assembly: GCA_003218815.1. GTDB lineage: Bacteria > Verrucomicrobiota > Verrucomicrobiia > Chthoniobacterales > UBA10450 > Udaeobacter. The sequence continues at coordinate 5,663 of QHON01000030.1, read as the reverse complement.
TCCTCGATCGCTCGTCGATCTTGCGAGGCAATCGCCGATTTCGTTTCGGCGGTTTCTTCTTCAATTTTCGCGATCACATCGCGCAGCTCGCTCCAGTCGAAATTGACTCGCGCCGCTTTAGATTGCGCTTTTTGCGCGCGCACCAAGGCCGGCAACGCTGCCGGCAAACCATCAAGATAATGTTTGCCCGTTTTTTCCGCGCGCTTGATCGATTCCCATTGTTTCAGCACCGCTCCGCTGTCGCGTGCATCGCTCTTGCCAAACACATGCGGGTGACGCCGGATGAGTTTCTCCGTCACGTCACCAATGACGCTGTCGATCTTGAACCGCCCGGTTTCCTGCGCGATCTCCGCGTGCATGACGATTAAGAGGAGCAGATCGCCCAGTTCTTCTCGAAAGTTCGCATCGTCTTTGGCTCGCACGGCCCCGGCAACTTCGTAAGCCTCTTCGATCAAAGCCGGCAACAATGATTCATGGGTCTGTTCCCGATCCCATGGGCAACCGTCCGGTGCACGCAGTTGCGCGACGATTTCGCAAAGGCGGTCGAAAGTTGAGAGTTTAGAATTGAGAGGCTCGGAAGTGGGCATTGGTGATGATTCGGGCAGCACCGATCTCTCAACTATCAACTAATTCAAATCCGCCAGAGCGACCGGTGGGTGCCGAATTCGGAGATTTCGCCGGAGGATTTCTTGCTCACGTAAATCGTGATCGTGATCACGGTGATAAGAGTGCCGACAAAGATAAACGCCACCAACCAGGAGGGAATGGTTCCCACACGTAAGGAGCGATAAAACCCGCCGACACTGTCCATTGCATGCTCGGCGTGCAGAAAAATCTTCGTGATCCAAGCCACGATGATGAGGATGAAAATGAAAATGTAATTTCGCTTTAATCGGCGTCCGATGGCTTCCAGTTTGCTGATCTTGAAGCAGGGCAAAATTAAATCCTCGCAGACCAGTTTCTTCCATTCGCCCTGAAGCAAATCGCGGTTCTCCATCACCATCGGTACAAGGAAATGCGCCTCGAGCATGCGGACACGCGCCCGGAAAGCGTCATAGAAGCGGTAACGGCGCGCCTCGATCCAGAGCAGCACCCAGACGATGGCGAGATTGAAAAAGAAAATGATGTGCGGCACCTGGCGCGTGGAAAACGCGATCGTGATAATGGCGGTGCTGCTGGTGATGGCCCAATTGGTTGTCATGTCCAGTCGCTGTCGCCAGACCATGATGCGGCCCATCTCGCCGCGATAAAAATGCGACATCGCGTTGACGTAACCCGGATCGTAGAGACTGCGCTGCAACGACACCGTCGCCTCTTCGGTTGGCCCGCTTGGTACCTTTTCAGTTGCCACAGATGTCACATTAACTGGATAACTGGCTTTGCCCGGATAATCCAACAAATCTCGCTACCCAAAATGGCTATCGCCCTGGCCGATCTTCTCGATGAAAAACACGTGACGCTAAAGTTGCGCTCCCGAAAGCCGGCGAACGCGGTTCGCGAAATCATTCAGTTACTCGCCGCTAACAGGAAGATCGACGATGCGGAAAAATTTCTCGGGCAAGTGCTTTCGCGCGAACAAGCAAACCCTAGCGTGGCAGTAAACGGCGTTGCCTTTCCACATGCGCGCACCGATTTGGTTGACGAGATTGTGCTTGGGATCGGGCGAAGCCGCGCTGGCATTCCTTTTGGGAAAAATGGAGTGCGCGTCCGCCTGATTTTTGTTATCGGCGTGCCGGAGCGGTTAGCGAACGATTACTTGATTTGCGTGGGCACACTGGCGCGGCTCGTAAAAGATGATGCGACCCGGTCGACGCTACTTCACGCCCAAAGTCCACGCGAATTTTTGGACGCGCTCATCGCTGGATAGTTCAACTACCCACTAACCTCAACCCACACTGTCGGGCGACGCCTCGCCTCACTGGCCACAGATTTCTGCATTCGACGGAGAGGTGGCTACACGATCGCGCGTTCACTTTCGATTTCGGTTGTCACACTCACCGCGCGTTTGCTCGCACGATATCGCCAAATCGCGAACACGACGAACAAAAGGTCGACAATAACAAACGTCGCAACGTAGGTCTCGCCGCCGATGCCGAACCCGTAACTGTGCAAGCCTTTGCCGAGCACAAAGTTCACACCGTACCAAGCCATTAGCACGGCGAGAAAACAAACCACGCTCGCGACTACTAGACCAAACTCGGTCCACCAACCGGCCAGCCGCCCGTGCAAAGTCAGGATGTAACAAAGCAGCGCGATTAGGGCCCATGTTTCTTTTGGATCCCAGCCCCAGAACCTGCCCCAGGAATAATTTGCCCAAACTCCGCCCAGAATTGTGCCCGCGGCGAGCAAAAGCACGCCGAGCTGGAGCACGCGGTAAAGCCAGAAATGCATCGGCGCGTCCGCGCTGGCTGCCGCCGGATTTCGCGCGTAGCGCCAGAGTAGAATGTGCCCAAAGCCCATTGCCAGTGCGAACGCCGCGTAGCTGAGCGTAATCGTAAGTACGTGGATCGTAAGCCAGAAATTATCGCGCAACACCGGCACAAGCGGATCGATGCTCGACGGCATCGCGATCGGCATTTGATGCACGAGCAATAGCGCGATCAGCGTGACCGGCAGCGCCGCTAGCAAGTATACCGGTGCCCGATAACGCGCGAAAAAGATCATCCCAAAAAACAATACAGCGAATGAAACCCAGATGATTGATTCATACATGTTCGTCACCGGCGGTCGTCCAGCGATCATACAGCGCATCACAATTCCAGTGGCCTGAAACGCAAGACCAACAATTGCAACCGCGACGCCGATGTTCCTCAACGCGCGCCCGCGTTTGCGAAGATGGGCCACGATTAAAATCACGAGCGCAATCCCATAACACCAGATTGCCCGGTAAAACCCTTCGAAATGGTTGTAGAAATATTCGAGACGCAATTGCCGATCTTGGGGATAAGTCGCTGGACTCAATTCGCGCAGCCCTGCGCGTAATTGGTTCGCTGCCCTGCTAAAGTTGAATCCATCTCCTTGCGTGTAGGCGCGCATCATTTTTGTCAGTTCGGCGAAGGCTGGAGCGAACTGCGTTTCGTTATAGTAAGCTGCGACTGCCGCCGGATCGGGCACTATCCACGCATCTGTTTCCTTTTGCGGTGATGGAACGATGAGCAACGCGTTTCCATTCATCACATTTCCAAGCAACGCCAATCGGTCATTTACGCTGAGGGCTTCTTGTTGAACCCGGTCGAGCGGTTGTTCCGCACGTTTGAGAGCGCGTGCCTCGTTCGCGATCCGCAGCAACTCGGCCGAGCCGGCCAATTGCGCGAATGAAAACCGTCGGGGCGTTTTATCGAGCCCGAGCTGCCCTTTCAGTTTGCCGAACGAGACCAGCACCATCGGCTCGTCTTTCCAGTCGTGCGTCTCGAGCAGCGCTGACAAGACGAAGTCATTTGGCTGCCATTTCCGGCCGGCCTTGTCGATGTATATCGATCTTCCAGTGATCCGGATGATCGTCTCCCTAGCAAATGTGTCTACCGGTTTGCGTCGCCCCCCATCCTGGATTGCAGTCAGTCCCCATTGCTTGAAATCGAGACTTCCGCTATTCGAATTCGGGAGATCCGATTGGCCGTAACTAACGCTCCCAAAAAGCGCGCTCGCCGCTGCGATGAAAATGAAGATCCACCTTCTCAAGCGGTGCGAATGTAATTCTCTCTCCGACTCGTGTCGAGCAAAGCAGAATGATCTCGGGTCGATTTCGTCTCCAGTTACTATTACACGCCTGAGCACCGATTCTCCATTTCCGTTTGCGTAAGATGAAGTGGTTCGGCTAACTTAAGACCCGTGTTCAGTTTGACGATGCTCGGCAGCGGGAGCGCGGGAAACAGCGCACTGGTCGCGACCGAGCATTGCAAAATTCTCATCGATGGCGGTCTGAGCGCGCGGCAACTGGTGTTGCGCCTCGCGCAGTGTGGGGTCATGCCAAGCCAGCTCGATGGTATCCTTCTTACGCACGAGCACGGCGATCACGTGTGCGGACTCGAAGTTCTTTGTCGCAAACTAGAGGTGCCGATTTATTGCAACGCGCTTACTGCGGAGGCGATTCGGTGCGACGGATTGTTCGAGCAACATCACAACTGGCGAATCTTTCGCACTGGGGCCGAGTTCTCCATCTGCGACGTGACCGTGCAAACCTTCCCCGTGCCACACGACGCTGTCGATCCACTTGGGTTTGCCTGTCACGCAGGCTCGGGCGGTCTCGGATTCATCACGGATCTCGGCTACGCGACAAAAATGATTGTGGAACGCTTGCGTCAGGTTCAGACGCTTGTCATCGAAACCAATCATGACGAAAAACTTTTGCAGAACGATTCGCATCGGCCGTGGCCGGTGAAACAGCGAATCCAATCCCGTCATGGACACCTCTCGAACACGGCGGCGGCGAACGTGATCGAGGAATTGCTTTCGGGAAAAATCGAGCGCGTGGTGCTCGGGCATCTCAGCCGCGATTGCAACACACCCGAGCTGGCGTGCGGCACAATCCAGGCGTTGCTCACAAAATGCGGCAAGCTCGATATGGAAGTTTATTGCGCCACCCAATCAGAAATTAGTCCCCGCTTTCGCATCGGCGAGACGGACCCCGGCCCATTTCAGCCGACATTCGAAAATGGATTTTTCCAAGCGTCCTCCTGTAGCCGTCGCGCTCCGGGCGATGCCGCGCTGTGCACAGCGAAGCGGCTGCAGCAGATATGATTATCCGTGACGCGCTCGACGCCGATCTCCCGGTCATCATCAACATTTACAACGCCACTGTGCCGACCCGCATGGTGACGGCCGAGCTTGAACCGACCACAGTCGAAGCGCGTTTGCCGTGGTTCCACGAGCATGCGCCGGATCAATATCCAGTCTGGGTGGCGGAAAGCGACAGCCGCGTCATCGGCTGGCTGGACTTCAAGAAATTTCTGCCGCGCTGTGCCTACCGCGGCACCGCCGAAATCAGCGTTTACGTTGATGAAAAGTTCCGGCGCCGTGGCGTCGCGCGTCGACTATTAGAAGAAGCAATCGCCCGTGCGTCGTCACTCGGGATCAACGCCATGATTGGCCTGATCTTCGCACACAACGAACCGAGCCTGAGATTATTCGATCGGCTCGGCTTTGAGCGCTGGGGATTGCTCCCGCGAATTGCGCGGCTCGACGGAATCGAGCGTGATCTCGCGATCGTGGGTCGACACATCTAAGATCCCGTCGTTTCCAGAAACTTCGACCGAATCCTTTCGAGACGCGATGAGCAGCTTGAATTTATGAAACCAAACGTCGATGTTGTCAAAGCTCGGTTCTGCAAGCCGTAGCTAAGCTCGTCTCGTTAGACGGTCACCCCGCAGTGCAGAAGCGCACTTCAACTGATATGGAGGAAAACAATGAATCCGGTAGTCCACTTTGAAATTCCTGCGGAGGACAAAAACCGCATGGCTGATTTTTACACGAAAGCATTCGACTGGAAGATTCAGATGCTCGGCCCCGATATGAACGACTACGTGCTCGTTACCACCACCGAGCCCGGCGAGGACGGTCGTCCGAAAAACCCGGGAGCCATTAACGGTGGCTTTTACAAGAAATCCGCTGATATGCCGGGGCAGTATCCGTCCGTCGTAATCGCTGTGGGTGATATTAAAGCGGCC
>QHON01000161.1 GCA_003218815.1 Verrucomicrobiota bacterium | reverse complement strand
GTTTATATGGAATCTTTCCGTCTAATCCCATTATAGGCCCAAAAACAACCTTAGCTCGCCAAAGCATCAATGGCTTTCCACTCTGCGGGATTTAATTTGATCGCCGCGGCAGCTACGTTCTCTTCCAGGTGCGCGATAGACGACGTGCCAGGAATCGGCAACATCACCGGCGATCGCTCTAGGAGCCAGGCAAGTGCGACCTGGACAACGCTCGCGCCGCGAGCCTTGGCCGCCCTTTCCAGCGCATTGTCAGGTTTCAACCCTCTGCCTCCGCCGATCGGAAACCATGGCATAAACCCAAGACTCTTCTTCTCGCAATAGACCAGAACATTTTCCGATTTGCGGTTCTCAATGTTGTACTGGTTCTGGACGCTTACTATCGGAAGGACTTTGCGCGCCCGCTCGATTTCCTCCGGATCCACATTGGATAAGCCCACGTGCCGAATCTTCCCAACATCCTGCATTTCCTTGAGCGCGCCGAGCGATGCCTCCATAGGCACTTTCCGATCGACAGTGTGCAATTGATACAAATCGATACGGTCTAGCCGCAGCCGCTTTAGGCTCCCATCGACGGCCTGTTTGAGATGTTCAGGCCGACCGTTTGGCACCCATGAGCCGGGTCCTGGGCGGGTGAGACCGCCTTTGGTCGCGATAACAAGTCCCTTGGGATAAGGATGGAGCGCCTCGGCTATGAGCAGTTCGCTTGTTTCCGGCCCGTAGGCGTCGGCGGTGTCGATCAAGTTCACACCGAGTTCGACAGCGCGCCTCAGAACTTTGAGCGCGTTCTCTCGATCAGGAGGCCAACCCCAAATGCCTTCCCCGGTTATCCGCATCGCGCCAAAGCCGAGTCGATTGACCGGGAGATCGCCGCCCAACTGCCAGGTAGGATTCGTGACTGGGCTCGTTGCTGTTGACGAGTCGGCCCCGAGGATTGTGGCCGATCCTCCCGCAAAAAGTGTGGCTCCGGTTCCCAGGCTCATGCCAAGAAATGTTCGCCGGGTAATGCCGCTGTCTACCCGTTTTTGCTTCGCGTTTGGAGATTCATCAGACATCACAACCAGGTACGTTTACGGAAACCGCTATCAACGCAAGCGCGCTCTTCCATCGAGAAAAGATGTAGCGCCGGCCGTGTCGACTACGCTCTCGCAATATCAAATGTTTAGACGCTCCCCGTTTTTCCTATCTAAAGATCAATTCCCATCGTGATGGCGCCGGTGATCTCTTCCCATCCGCAGCGCTTCCAAAATTCACGGCCGCGCGGATTATCGTCGGCCACCATGATAATAACGCGCTTTACCCCAGTCCGGCGTAGACCGTCCAAGCATTCATCCAACAGACGCTTACCGAGTCCGCGTCCCTGATAGGTAGGATCAACCGCCAGATGATAAATGTGTCCGCGGCGTCCATCATGACTGCATAACGCGACGCCAACAGTCTCCGACCCATCGGTCGCCACTCGGCTCAGTCCCGGGTTGCGCGCCAGAAATTGAGCAACGCCTTCTCTGTCGTCACCCTCGGCGATCTCGAGACCTTCAACCCGCTGCCATAGCTCAACCGCCGCGTCGTAATCGTTGATGGAAAATTCTCGGGTATTGATGTTGCCGCTCATCTTGGGTCAGGAGTTCGCGCACACGCGCCTAACGAACAGAAGATTCTTTCCAGCGCGCTTTTCTTCGTAGCGGCATGGAGATGACGAAATGAAACCGCCGCGAGAACGCGTTGTCGATCTTAGTCCGATTGCCGGTGGCGAGGATCGCGAGGCCGGCGTAGTCCTCGATTCTCTCTAGGAGATAATCGATCTCGACGTTGGCGTAACGGTCGTGACCATCCTTCCCCTCGGTGCGTTTGCCAAAGAGGGCATCTGCTTCGTCGAAAAAGAGGACTGCACCACCCTTCTTTGCCGCATCGAAGACGCGGCGCAGATTCTTCTCCGTTTCGCCAATATATTTAGAGACGACGGCGCTCAAATCGACGCGGTATAGGTTCTTTCCCAGATCGCGGGCCAGAGTCCGGGCGGCGACGAGCGCGCTCATCCGGTTTTTGCCGGTGAACAGGACGCGAACGCTTTTACAGTGCGCAGGCTTGAGTTTTGTCACCGCGCCACAATTTGCGTGAATGAATGCCACGACTTCGGACAAGGCTGCCCGAAAACGGGTCGGAAAGCGCAGCTCGGGCTCGATCCAGTTCACGGGATAAAGAAAGATTTTCCGGTTAGCGTCCCAGACCCGATATCTTTTGGGCCATTCCCATTCGCTCCCCTTTCTCCGGAGCTGCTTCCCTAGCTTCCCGGCTTTTTTCATCGGCGGATCGGAGCGCCGGCGGTGCTATCGCTCATCACTGCTTGGCCGCAGTCTTCTTCTTGTTCTTGGCGAGGGCGAGGCGCTCCGCCTTTTTGCGGCGTGCCGCGCGTTTCTTAACGTTATCTCTACCTTGGCTGTGTCCCATGAGTTTAAGACTCGCCCACCTGTCGCGTCGTAGCAATTCTGTAAATCTCGCGTTAGACCAAGGTAAAACTGACGATCAACTTGCGAGCGCAAAACGTAAACGTAGCCGCATTTGAAACTCGCTCGCTGCCCCGCTTCACTCGCTCCTACCCTCGTGGCTAACGGCCAGTCCGGCCTCGGACCCCTTCTATGTCGCGCATCCCGCAACCTCCATTCAGCACTTCGGAGTTTCAGCTTTTCGCCAGCTACTTCGCAAACGCTTCCTTATTCACAACATAGGGCATCTTGGTTGGGTCGCCCCCGTAGTTCCCTTCCAGGACGTCGATAAGTGCCTGGGCAGTGCGCCCAGCCATGCCTTTGTCGGGATCGACCGAGAGGCGCGTGATCTGTGCGCCGCTTGCGAAGTGGTGGAACACGCGGCAGCGATCGGCGATTTCAGGATCGAGCAGCGGCGAATCCGGCGGCAACGGCTCTTTCTCAAAGACGTCGAGCGCCGCGCCGGCGATGATTTTTTCTTTCAACGCTTTGGCAAGTGCTTTCTCGTCCACGACTGGACCGCGTGAGCTATTTAGCAAATACGCCGTTGGTTTCATCAGCTTCAGCGTCTTGTCGTTAATGAGGTGGTACGTCGGTTTGTCGGTTTCGCCTTCGCGCAACAGCGGCACATGAATGGTCACGTAATCGGCGCCACGCAACGCGTCCTCAAACTCGACATATTTGATCAAGGTCGTTTCCTTCTGAATGCCGCGTGCGTGGCGCAGGTCCATTAACTCCTGGACGGCAGCGATGAACTTGTCGTTGTGATACGCCGGGTCATAGCAAAGGATGTTCATGTCGAACCCCGAGCATTTCTTGATCATCGCCAGGCCGATGCGCCCGGTGCCAATCACCGCAATCGTTTTGCCCGTGACCTCGTCGCCGAGAAACGGCAGAAACGGGTGCCACGACGGCCACTTCTGGTCGCGCACCAGGCGCTCGCTCTGCCACATTTTGCGCGCGAGCATGCCCATCATGAAAAACGCGAACTCGGCGGTCGCTTCGGTGAGCACGTCAGCCGTGTTCGTGAATGGGATTTTGTATTTGTTGGCGTCGGCGCGGTTAATGTTGTCGAAGCCGACGGCGATCTGCGCCACGACCTTGAGCGAGCCTTTCCCCGCTTCGAACACCTCGGCGTCGATCGGATCGCGGAGCGTTGTGATCAAGCCGTCGATGCCGCTCTTCACTTTCTCGATAATCAACTTCTTTGGCGGCGCCTCGGGACCTTGGAAGACCTCGACCTCGTAGCCGCGCTCGCGAAGACGGTTCTCGGCCGGATCCCCGATGCGCGACGTGGAAAAGACGCGGAATCGTTTCTTATCGATCATGGTTAGAAAACGAAACCGCGAATATAAACGTGGCTCCTGACGTTTGGCTACTGACTTGAGCTGAAATGCAAATTCTTCGCACAACGGAAAGATCTGAAGGGATTGCTGATTACATGGCGTTTCGTTACGATTCGGCGAACATTCCCGGGTTATGCGTTTGCTCGAAGAAGGTCAAACCGTTCGCGACACGTACGAAGTTGAACGCTTCTTGGGCGAAGGCGCTTTCGCCGAAGTGTATCGCGTTAAGCACCGTTTTCTCGGTCGGCAAGCTATGAAAGTGTTCAAGCGCGTCGGCATGAATCTCGAAGAGATTCATGAAATGCTCGGGGAGGCAATTCTCCTATCACGCATCGGCCACCCCAATATTGTGCGTGTATTCGATGCAAATGTCCTCGAAGCGGCGCAGGGCACCTGCGGGTACTTCACGATGGAAAATATCCCCGGCGGAGCTGTTCAGGTCGCGCAACGATTGGCAGAGGCGCGTCGAAAAGACCCACAGGTGCAGTTGTTCCCTGAAATTACAGCGAGCATCGTCGGTCAGGATTTCATGCGCGAAGGCGATGTAAAATACGGGATTGAAGTCTTCAAGCTGGTTGCTGTCGCGTATCCGGATTCGGCTGACGCAAACGACAATCTCGCCGGTGCGTACTTGAAAGACGGACAGAAAGATTTGGCGAAGCAGCATGCTGAGAAAGCGCTGGCCATTCTCGATTCTCACAAAGTTCCTGCATCGTCGTGGACCGATACTGACGAGTACCGCGGCGAAATTCGTCGCGACACAGAAAAAATCCTCAAGCAATTAGCGCCGGGCTCATAACCGCGCTCGCGTAAACGTTCTCGGCAGCGTCGCAGATGCGCGACGTTGCAAACACGCGGAATTTTTTGTTGGTCATGAGTGAGTGAATGAATGGAAGCATGTGTTTTCGGCCACGACAATCAAGATGTGCCGAACGATGTCCCTGGTCGCTATCGCGGTGGCGATGGTCGATCCACCCGGCGGCAGCCGTCCACAAGTGGATGAATGGTCCAGCGTTCGTGTAGTCCTTGCTGGGTTTGTTGAGTCTTCTCGCTAAATGCGTCGTGCAGCATTGAACACCATATCTCTTTCAAATTCTCACAACGCGCGCGGAAGTTGAGGCTGTTTAAGCCCTCGCGTATGTCGTCCGCTGTCAGCGGAATTGTTTCTCCTGGTGGCAGCTCGGGCGGCGTCCCGGTGAAATCCGGCTGCCATTGCAGATAAAACTCCGGACCGACGCGCGTGGAACTGCCGATCTTCATGACAGCCATTAGCGGATGGAACTCGTTCCATCCGTCGTGATAACCATCGTACACGTGTTCGCCTAATACGGCGACTTTATCTCCCATGCGGATCGGCCCGAGTGCTCTATCGCCGACATTGGCATCCTCGACATCTCCAGGACTCGCGTCGAATATCAGTTGGAGGATCGGCTTGATCGCGCCGAAATAGCTCGCTGCTCCGGCCGCTGCCGCTCCGGCCGCGCCACCAAGAAGACTGCCGACGAACGCTCCAATAGCGCATCCTAGGGGCCCGAAGAAGAACACGCCGATGGCGCATCCGGCCGCGCTGCCCGCTGCCGCGCCCGCGGCAGCTCCTGCGGCAGTTACGGCGAGAGCAGCTTCCAGCAATGCGGCCAAGGCGGGAGCGAGTTTCCTCACCCTCACCCAGAAATCTCCTTCGGCCTCGCAGTGCAGCGCACCTCGTTCATGATTACTCGGAGGAGCATAACCGAGATCGGCGGCAATGTCGTCGCGTGTCGATAGGAGCCCCTGCCCTTGGAGGCCAGCTTTCCCGGGGAGCAGTCGGCGACCTGCTTGGAAGCCGTCGGTCAAAATATCGTTCTCCGGATGTTTCACGACATGTAGAGCGAATGCCGGATTTTTGATTTTGCCATTTTCGTCATAGCGATTCGCCGGCACTAGCGCAGTGGGATTAACTTTTTGGATGTCCGGGTCGAAATCTGTGAAGATCTCTTCGGTCGGGTGCGGCATCAATACCACGTCGAAGTACTGGTCGTTATCGAAGACCCCGAGATCGCTGCGGGTAGGATTATAAGAAACAATGCCGACGGCGCACTGCGGATTGTCCTTGTTCAGGCAAATTAGGCGGTCGTTCAGCCATTGGTTGGCGGCTTGGCGGATCATGTTAGTGAAACCGGCTAACGAGCCCACCACGCCACCAATGACCGCGCCTATCGGGCCGCCGATTGCCCCGAATGCCGCAAAAACACCCGTCGTAACGAGAACTGTCAAAAGCTGAATTACGACGAACGCGAGCCGGTCTTTCTCGTTGTACGGTTTGCCGCCTATCGGATAAAGGAAGCAGGATGTGTAACGTTTGAAGGCCATGCTCGCTGTTATTCTTTCATCGCGACAAGTGTGACCCCCCCGACCAAGTGTGGCCGTTCGCGGTCGTCCTCGGTAAAGACATGCACATTAAATATTCTTGCGCCGCGAAAGGTCTGGTCCCTCGGTTCAATCACGACTTCTACCTGTTGCTCGTGGCGCGGTTCGAGTCGAAAGCGCCGTGGCGTGATTTCAACTATCCAATCAGGAGGCACCGGGAACTGACCGTAACCTTGCGTTCTCTTTGCCTGCTCCCAACGTTCCCGGCTTTCCTGCAACCGGGTCTTTGATTGACCAAGAGCTTCGCTGCCGCAATCCGGCAGTTCGGGTAAACGATAGACATCTGCCTCCAGTGCAAACCGCCGCATTACCGATGCGTCATTACGGACATCAAATGAAAAGCGAGCCGGCGAGCTCAACGAAGCGACGGTCACATTTTTCTGTCCTAGATTGTTGTCCGGGTTGGCATCGTCGAACCAATCCAAGCGCGCCTGCAGACAATAATGGCCACCGCTCGGAGGCGTCTGCCACGCAAATTCGATGAACGCCGGACAATCGGCTGTACCCTTGGCGCCGAGATTCACGTAACCCGTAGCAATCTGATGCGATACGGTTTGGGCTCCGAATGACAGATAAGAGAGTTCTACCCCCACTCCTACAGCTGGCGCATCGTAGGAGCCATTCCACACTCTGACTCTTACTCTATAGCGATGATTACGCTTGAGCGGGCCTGTGACCGGAGCTGTGCCATCGAAGATGTCAATATCGGGGTTGTCCCAAGTGACCGCCAGACCCTGGCTCATCAAATAGTACTGCGAGTAGAGGAGCGGGTCTGGCCGCTTATAGATCTCTGGTGGCAACTCGATGCAACATCCGGTCCGTTCGGGCTGCCTCGAGCGCAGAGGTTCACCGCGGGTGATGCGGCACAATAATTTGCAGACCGCGCCGCAAATCTCACGCAGGCCAGCAACAATATCCGCCCAAAACCGGGGAGAAAACGGTAATAGCAGTCCCTTAAAAAACGAATACAGGCTGTCCTTAATCATCTTGCGCGTTCACAGCCAAATCGCTCCAAAAATCGAAATGCGCATCCCGCCGATGTCGCATGCAAATGCGACGAGCGCGCAAGCAGCATCGACAATGTGAGAGCAACGATCGCACAACGAGCTTTTACTAATTGGCGCAACAAAGGTAAAGATGGTTCGGTGACCCAGTGAAATCGACACGTCCAAAGCACGCGGGCTCGTCGGAAGACGTAACCTGGGCGCGTCTTGGCTGTTCGCCGGTAAGAGAAGGAATCGAGCAGTCCCTGGTCGATGAGAGCGCGGCGCAAATGACGGTCCACTAGCTAAATCACTTGCTCGCAAAGAAACTCCAGGACAAGGTCGCCAGCCATAGGACCGACAACGAACGAATTCATCCTGCTTCTCTAACAGAAAACCCAAACATTCATGTGCGATCGCTGCGAATGATATAATTGTCTCAATTTCGCCAAGTCAGCCCGTGCCGAATGCTTGATCCCAGCGAGTACGTACGCCGCGCAAGATGGAAGGATAAACGATCGCTTTCCGAAAAGGGTCGATCAGTGCCATGTAAAACGGCGTGAAGCGGCTTACGCTGCGGACATAGACTCCTAAATAGAATCTGTAGGCAGTCGCTGTCTCGACCAGAGTGCTAAGCGCTGCAGCGTGAACTGTCCGATTGATCAACTCGACGAGCTGCTCGTTTTCGAACCGGTAGACGACTCGAAAAAATCCATCGCGCGAGCCAGCTGCGGCCAGTGACCTCGAACGATCGGCATCCGTCAAACGCGTTGCGAAGGTTTTCCATGCGGTTGGCGCCGGCACGCGATCCCAGCCGAAGAACCGTCCGATGAAGAACCGAATATCGAGCAGCATTCGCACCAGGCGGGAGGGCGTGAATAGACAGTTGCTCGCCGTCCGTAGAAAATCATCGAGCGTCACTCCCGCGCGCCAACGCGGCAGATCGATGGACCATGCGTCGTGAAGTCGCTCCCCGGCCAGAAACGTATGAACTCGCAGCGGCAGTCGCTCAAACTCTTGAGTTGAGACCTGTGGCATGCGCTTCTAACTAGAGATCCGCCAATTTTTTACTGCACCAACGCCGGGGCGTCTTCCTTGATGAACTCTTTAGTTCCTGGCCGACCCGTAAGACGTAACCACAGTGGTCCGCCTTCTCTGTTGAAGTGCAGGTCGAAATCGAGAAATGGACAGCACAACCGCTCGTCGATTACCCATTCCGTCAACAGCTGATAGGTGGCCTTGTCCGACGGGAACTCGAGCTCATAGCCGTCTGACAGTTCGCGCGTGCTCTTCTTCAGTTTTAGCAACGCTGGTCCAACTTCATCGAAATGGCGTTTTCTTGCTTCCGGTGACAGCGCGAATGCGTTGCAAGCGAAAGGCGACACGTGCTCGGGTTGCGACGAGGGTTCGGGTGTTGCCGAAATGGCTACTGGAGCAACGACGGCGATTGCGGTTATGAATTGGAATATTTTTCGCATAGTGTTCGACGCTACGACTTCAAGTCGACTTTAAGTCAAAGAGAAATTTTTTAGGGAAGTTCTGTGGCATTTTCCGTGGCGTTCCACGCGGCTCCTTGTTAGCTTTCGGAGTGGCGAATCACCTGGCGATTTCCGATGTCGCGCGCGTGTTTGGTTTGCGCACGTCGGCCATTCGCTACTATGAACAGATCGGGATTCTTCCGCCGGCGATGCGCAAGAATGGCCGACGCCGCTATGACAAGAGCGTGCTTTTTCGCCTCGAGGTGGTTCAGCGCGCGCGGGAGTCCGGTTTCACTTTAGAGGAGATACGCGAGCTGTTTTTCGGATTTCAACCCGCAACGCCTCCACCGAAGCGCTGGCATAAACTTTCAGAACGCAAGATCGCGGAGCTTCGAATCCGAATGAAGCAGCTGAAGCTCATGGAGACGTTGCTCAAGCAAATCCAAGGCTGTCGGTGCAACGCCTTGGAGGAATGCGGTGAAAAGCTTCTTTCAAAAAGAACGAAGGAACGAATTCACGCGCGCTTCGATTAAGATCATGCTTACAAATTCTTCTTCGCCCAAGCGCCGACGCGATCGAGCGCCTTTTCGATGTTCTCGATTGAGTTGGCGACGCTGAAACGCAAATAGCCTTCGCCGAAATCACCGAATGCGGTACCAGATAGTGCAGCGACGCCGGCGTCGTCGAGCAACGCGTCGGCCAGTTTTTTCGATGGCCACCCGGTCTTCGTGATATTCGGGAAAACATAGAATGCGCCATGAGGCAAGCGACACGAGAACCCTTTGATTTTGTTGAGACCGGCGACCATTGCGTCGCGCCGTTTCTTGAACTCGGCGCACATCGCGTCAACCGACTCCTGCGATCCGCGCAGCGCTTCGATGCCGGCGACCTGCGTGAAGCTAGCGGTGCAAGAGTTGGAGTTAGTCATCAGACGCGCGACGTGGGTCGCAAGGTCGGCGCGCATCACGCCATAACCCATCCTCCATCCAGTCATCGCGTAGGTCTTGGAGAAGCCATCAAGCAAAATGCAGCGCTCCTTCATGCCGTCCACCGACGTGATTGAGTGATGTTCACCCTCGAAGATGAGCCGGCTATAAATCTCGTCGCTCAGCACCATGATGTTGCGGTCGCCGATCGCGCGCGCAATGCCGTCGATGTCGTTCTTCGTCAGCACGCCGCCGGTGGGATTCTGCGGTGAGTTCAAAATGATCAGCTTTGTCCGGTCGTTGATCAGTCCCGTGAGCTCATCGACGTCGAGCCGAAAATCCAACTCCTCGCGCAATCGGATCGGCACAGCATTCGCGCCGACGTAATCGATCATCGACTCGTAGATTGGGAATCCGGGATTGGGGTAGATGACCTCATCACCTTCTTCCACAAGCGCAAGAATGCTAAAAAAGATGATGGGCTTACCGCCGGGAACAACGACCACTTCTTCGGGCGTAACATTTACCCGGCGCGTCTCACTCACGTGCTGAGCGATGATCTCGCGCAGCTCCGGTAAGCCGGCCGAAGGCCCGTAGTGGGTGAAGCCTTTGTGCAGGGCGTCGGTCGCTGCGTCAATAATGTTGACCGGCGTATCGAAATCTGGCTCTCCGATCTCGAGATGGACGATGTCGCAGCCCTCTGCCTCCAGCGCTCGCGCCTTCACCAGTACTTCGAAAGCGGTCTCGGTGCCGAGACGCGCCATGCGCTTGGCGAGGCGGAGTTCGCTCCGTAAGGCTTTACTCATGGACGACGAAAATCAGCATTATAGCGCGGTGGCTTAACTTGTCTTTTTTTATCGCACTCCTGCCCTTTCAGCGAAGCCATTCGCCACGATTTCACGTTTTTAGCGAGTGAGCGGTGTCTGCCTTTCCTACACGTCACGTGAAAATTTTGCGCGGATATTCGGGGAGACGCGCACTGGTCGGCCAGTTTGAGCATTGATGGGACACCAGAGCGTACGCGCTTGCGACAGGAGCTGGCAATCGCTCTTGCGCCGGATTTCGGTGAAGCGTTCGAAGGTCAGCCGAGTGGCTTTGCCCACCCACGTGCGAAGCACGATTTCGTCGCCATGCGTGGCGGGCACTTTGTAGTCGATCTCGTGTCGCAATACGACCCAGCCGATCTCCTCCCGAGCTTCAGGGCTCGCGATGGCTCGCCAATGGGCGGTAGCAACATCCTGGACCCAGCGCAAGTAAACGGTGTTGTTAACATGATTTTGCTCGTCGATATCGTCGGACAAAACCGAAACGATCATTTCGAAAGCGGCAGAGGCATGCATTTGCCAGCTGTGATTAGACAGCGCTATTGCAAATTCAAGCGCGAGCTTCTCTGAGAAACAAACCTGATAAGCTAAAGATGCGTGCCGCGCACATCACCGGCCCGGGGCGAGCCGCACGTACTTTAAACCGATCAGCACCTGTTGAAACTCTCAGCGCGTAATGAAGCGACCGTTTTCGAGTCGCGCTGGTTGCAGTGGACTTTATCTTCCGGTGGCGCGCGCAGCCGGCGGTTTTGGTTGGCGACGAAGGCCCCAGGACAAGTCGCCGGTCGCCACGTAGGTAATCATTGCAAGCAGCATCAGGAATACGGCGACCCAAAAAATCCAACTGTGATGCACTCGCTTCCAGCGAGGGCGATGAGAATGATCGCGGTGGTGCTCATGATCATGTTTTATCTCATTCATAGATTTCTTGCTTTCCACTTTTGCCTTGCGAAGCGCGGCGTGTCTTTGCCGTTTTATCGGTGAACTGACCTTTTATCCGGCGAGCTGCGAAAACGAAAGCAAACTAGGGCGGGCGGGGAAAATTGCGGATCGTGGAATAAGGAATTCTTGGGAAATCTGAAGTCGGAGATTGGGAGTCAGTAGATGAACGGGAACAGTCGCCAGCGGGTGTGTTGTTGATAGGCGCGATATTGTTCGCCGAATTCGCGGACGAGAAAATCTTCTTCCGCACGGATCCGCGCGATGATTGGCACGCACATCGCTGCGGTTAAGAGCAGACCGATAACGCTGCGAAAAACGAGCGCCCAACCCGCCATCGCTAGTAACGCTCCGAGGTAGCTCGGATGCCGGACGAACCGGTAAAAGCCATCGGTCTTGAGGCGGTGATCGGGTTGCACCGCGACAAAGATGCTGAAGCGGTGGCCAAGCTCAAAGACAGTAGCCACGCGCGCGAATCCGCCGATGGCGGTGATGATCAATCCCAGGTAGCGGACCGTGTCGCCGTCGATCGAACAACGGTCGAGACGATCGAAATGCGGTGGGAGCCATGCGAACGCGATGGCGAGGATAATCAACGGAATGAAAATCCAGCGGCTGGCGGGATCTTCGCGCCGGCCGGATTGCGCCGGACAAGGTTAGAATAATGAGGCCGACGCGCGCGGGATTAGCAAAGCAGGTTGCCCAATCGCCCCAACCCCAAATGACGAGCGCGAGAAACGGCAGCGTCCCGCCAACTCCAAAAGCAAGATTCTTAATGGTGTGATTCAAAAGTACGAATTAAGAATTAAGATTAACCGAATTTTTTAAAGCAGGATATGACGGCGGAAGAGAGATCATTGTTAGAAGCATTGGACACGATTGTCGGATCGGAGGAAGTCCGTGCGCAGATTTATCCGATTGTCGAGCGCGTTCGCACGGAACTGGCACGAAACAAGACAGCGCAGATGACTTGGGAGCCGATTCCGTTAACGATTTACGGTGGCGCGTTGCCGTCGGGGATTCGCTCCAGCTGGGTTTTCGTCCTGCGCGCA
>QHON01000029.1 GCA_003218815.1 Verrucomicrobiota bacterium | reverse complement strand
GAAGCGGCGCCGGTCTTCGGGATGCCGTCGGGAGTGTACTCCGTCGGCGCTGGTGTTGATTCTGGTTTTTCCTTCGGCTTTGCATGCGTCCGGTGTGAGCGTGCACGAGTCGATTTCTCAGTCTGCGTCTTCCGAGCGGGACTGGGCGAGACATCGGCATCCTGTTTATCTTTCGCTGTAGCCCCGCGCGTCTTCCGAGCAGCAGTGGGCGAGACATCGGCATCTTGTTTATCTTTCGCTGTAACCGCTCGCGCCTTCCGAACGGGCCCGGGCGCGATACCGCTTGGCCGCACCGCCTCGCCTTCGACATCCTGTCCCCGAACAGTAAGCGCAAAGGTCAATGCGCAAAGGAGCAGGATCCAGTTGCGCCACTTCATCGGCGAGAACTTAGCGATAGAATTTTGATCGGCGCAAGTCCATCGCCGCAGCATTTTTTCAACTATGACTTTGTCGCGCGCTCGATCAATTCGATCTCGTAACCTTCCGGCGCGTCGATGAAAGCAATTTTGCTGTTGCCGGTTGAATGCGGCCCGTCGGACAACGGATAACCTTTTGCAGCTGCTTCGCGCACAAACTTTTCCAGGTCGTCCACCTCAAAAGCGAGATGCGTAAGATCAGGACCGACAGCGACCGGTCCGCTCTGGTCGAATTTGCAAATCTCGATCTCCTCGTCCCCCTCAGGCGCTTTCAAAAAAACCAGGTGCGAGCCGCGGCCCGAGGTATGGCGACGAAGCTCCTTCAGTCCGAGCACGTCCTTGTAAAACGAGACTGTCTTCTCCAAATCGTGCACCCGATAGCGGGTGTGTAAGAGTTTTTTGATCATGCCGTATCTTATTGCCCCCGTACCCGATTAAATTCAAACTCCGGATAATTTCTCGGGATGAAACTTGTAATTGCCGCGACCGGTGCAAGCGGAACGATTTATCTGCAAAGATTGCTCGAGCAGATCGATTGTCGCGCGCACGAGGTTCACCTCGTCATGAGCGCGCACGCGCAATTGGTTGCGAAGCAGGAGCTCGAAGATTTCAAGATTCCTCCGAGGGTCTCGCAACATCCGGAAAATGATCTAAACGTCCCGTTTGTTAGCGGCTCGGCCCGCTTCGATGCGATGGTGATCGTTCCCTGCTCAATGGCGACTCTTGGGCGAATCGCCTCCGGCTCCAGCGACAGCGCCTTATTGCGCGCCGCCGACGTTTTCTTGAAAGAACGCCGAAAATTAATTCTTGTTCCACGCGAGACGCCGTGGAATTTAATTCACGCGCGAAACGCCGTGACCTTGCTCGAGGCGGGGGCGATTGTGCTGCCTGCCATTCCTTCTTTCTACAGCCGGCCAGATTCCGTCACCGCTATCGTTGATACGGTGGTTTGGCGCATTCTCGATCAAATTGGCTTGTCCAGCCCGAGCGCTTATCGGTGGGGCAGCGACGCGGCAAAACCTTCTCGTAAACCTTGAAGATCGAAGGTCGACCCGCGCGGTGGCTGGTCGCGATCGGATTTCGCGTATTGCAGCTTTGGGTGCGCACGCTGCGGTACGAAATCGACGATCGCGCAGGCGTTGTTGGAAAACCCGCGGATCAAAATTACATCGGCGCGCTCTGGCATAATCGATTATTGATCTTCCCGTTCGTGCTTCGGCGTTTTTTTTCCAATCGTCACGGGGCGGCTCTAATTAGCGCGAGTCGCGACGGAGACCTGCTCGCTGATGCAATCACGCGTTTTGGTTTTGATGTCGTGCGCGGCTCCAGTTCGCGCTTGGGCGCGAGCGCGATCCTCCAGCTAGCGGATGTGCTCGCATCGGGTGGCGACGTGGTCATCACGCCCGATGGTCCGCGCGGTCCGGCCTACGAACTTGGTCCGGGCATCATTTATCTCGCGCAAAAGTCAAGAGCGGCAGTTTTGCCTGTCAACATGGAGTACTCGAGTTGTTGGCGGCTGAAAAGCTGGGATCGATTCATTCTGCCGCGCCCATTCGCCAAAATTTGTGTGATTATCGGCCAGCCGCATCGAGTTAGATCGACAAACACGGTCGATGACTTTGAAGCTGAGCGTTTACGTTTGCAGGATGCCATGATGGCGCTGGTTGAACAACGCTGAGTCATCTAGGTTCGTACATGGCGAAACTAATCGATGGGCGCGCAATCGCCGACAAAGTCTATGTCGATCTTCGTCGTGATATTGCAGAAGCAAAATCGCGCGGCCTCACGCCCGGTCTCGCCGTCATTTTGGTCGGAGACAACCCCGCTTCGCGCGCTTATGTCCGCTCAAAGGACAAGATGTGTCGCGAGCTTGGTCTTTATTCGGTGAAGCTCGAGATGCCTGCATCAACAACGCACTCGGAATTGCTCGCTCGTGTCGAAGAGTTGAATCGTGACCCGGCAATTCACGGCATTCTGGTGCAATCCCCGCCGCCCAAGCAGATCGATGAAGCGGCCATCGTGCGTTCGCTCGATCCACGCAAAGATGTGGACGGCTTCCATCCAGAGAACATTGCAAAACTCGCGCTCGGAGATCCGACCGGCCTTGTTCCATGCACCCCGCTTGGCGTGCAACGTCTGCTCATCGAAAGCAAGATCGATATCAGCGGCGCGCACGTGGTCATCCTCGGCCGCAGCATGATCGTCGGTAAACCGGTCGCCCTTTTGCTCATGCAAAAAAATAAGAACGCGAATGCGACGATCACCGTCGTGCATTCACGGAGCCGAAATCTCGCAGAGATTACGCGCTCGGCCGACATTTTGATCGCGGCAATGGGCCAGGCGAATTTCGTGAAGGTCGAACATGTGCGCGATGGTGCGGTCGTTGTCGATGTCGGCATTAATCGCCTGGAGGACGCGGCAAGCGAACGCGGTTATCGCCTGGTCGGCGATGTCGCGTTTGATGAAGTGGCACGAAAAGCGAGTGCAATCACGCCAGTGCCCGGCGGCGTCGGGCCAATGACGATTGCAATGTTGATGTCGAACACGGTGAAAGCGTGTCGCGCGGTCAATTCGGTCTGACGATTTTCGCGGTTAACAGTCGCAAAATCGAGGGATCAATTCGTGCTGCGTGAACGAAGAACGATCCAAGTCGCGGCGACAAGACAGAAGCGCGTGCCAGGCTGCGCCGCCAGTTCGCCGGAGCGAAGAGCGTAATAGATTCCTTCCCCCGTAAACGGCTCCACCACGCGGGCGGCATCGCCGATAAACAGCAAATTTTCGTGCGCCGGCGAAAGCGCGTCTCGAGTAAGCGGTGTAATCGTTCGCCAGGCGTGGTTAGGCGAAACGCCAAATCGTTTTGTTGCCCACGCTTTGAGCGCTTCTATCTCGCGCGGCTTTGCGACAAGGCAAACGTTTAGCTCTTGGTCATTCACCGGCGCCAAGCCGGAATAACCGTTCGGGAGAAATTGCAGGACGGCCGAATTGCCAAAGTTGCTCGGCAGCGGCAAATGCGATTGCAATGCAATGCGCTCGCGTTCGGGTCGCGGCAATAAGTTGCAGAGGCGTGCTACAGTCGAGTTGCGGCCATCGGCGCCCACCAACGTCCGCGCGACAAAGCGTTCTCCGCTCGACGTTTCAACCGTCCAACCGTGACTGTTAGTCAATGCCGTGACCGTTGTCTCTTCGTAAATGTGGGCGCCGAGTTCGCCAGCGCGCTTTAGCAAGAGATCGTCAAAAACGCTGCGTTTGACCGCGAACTCGCACTCATTGCCGGATGGAAGATCGACAATCACTCTTCGCCCGCCGACTGCGATAAACTCGACAAAATCAAGTTTCGCATGGGGGAGAGCCCGGACATGCTGCGCAAGATCGAGCCGCTCAAGCACGGGCCAGCACGCTGGATTCAGACAATCGCCGCAAACTTTTTCACGAGGAAATTTTTCCCGCTCAAGGACGATTGTTTGCAACCCGGCGTGAGCGCAAAACGCCGCGCAGCTCGATCCAGCGGGACCGCCACCGACGATTGCAACGTCAAATGTTTCCATTTCTTTCAGTCTCGAAGAGATGCAACCCGCATAAAGTCATTTCGGCGCTCGTAAATCGTGTTTATCTTGCTGGGTCTACGTGGCTGGGCGCATATGGCGCCCAATTCAGCAATGACTGTGAATACAAACTAATGGGCTGGTCCCTCCCAATCTTTCGTGTTGCTGGAATTCAATTGCGAATTCACGTCACCTTTTTGCTGCTGATCGGCTGGCTCGCTTTCGGTTATTATGCCGAAGGCGGTTCAGCGGCAGCGGCGGCCCGGGTGCTCTTCATCCTACTGCTTTTCGCTTGTGTCGTTCTGCACGAATTTGGGCACGCGCTCGCGGCGAAGGCTTTTGGGATCAACACGCCGGATATTACCTTGCTTCCAATCGGCGGGGTCGCGCGATTGGAACGCATGCCGGAGAAGCCCGCGCAGGAATTGGTGATCGCCCTGGCTGGGCCGATGGTGAACGTCGTGATTGCGCTCGGCTTGTTTGTGGCCGGTGGCTCGCAGGCGTTTCTTAATCCGTCCAACGTTGAAGGGGGCGGTCTCATTGGACAATTGCTGACTATCAACATCCTGCTGCTCCTCTTCAATTTGCTGCCTGCGTTTCCAATGGATGGCGGGCGCGTCTTGCGCGCCCTCCTTGCAACGCGCCTGAGTTACGCGCGCGCGACGCAGGTGGCGGCAAGCATCGGTCAGGGATTTGCATTCGTCTTCGGGTTCATCGGGCTGATTTGGAACCCATTCCTGATCTTCATCGCACTTTTCGTTTACATCGGTGCATCGCAGGAAGCGGCTCTCGCGCAAATGAAAGATGTCTCGCGCCGGTTTCCGGTTTCGAGCGCGATGGTGCGCGAATTCCATACCCTTCCGGAAAACGCGACGCTCCAAGAAGCGGTCGACGCTCTCCTC
>QHON01000048.1 GCA_003218815.1 Verrucomicrobiota bacterium | reverse complement strand
ATTGCCTGTGCGCTTGATTTGCGCAGATCATCAAATGTCGCGCCCTGAACGATACCGAAGAGAAGTTGGTTGACTGTAGTGGCGGCCACGGTGCCGGCCGCAGCGTTTAGATTTGCAGGCGACATGGTCCGAGCCGGACTGGCATTTGCCTCTACCGCGCGCTTGCACCGCGCAGCCCAACGCGCAGTCATTTGCGCGCTGCGCGCCGCGTAATCGTATTCACACGGATACGGAGCACATTCGTCGAGCACCATCGCGACGTCGCTGCCGAGTGCCGCTTGAATTTCCATCGCAATCTCGGGCGAAATGAATGCCGGCTGTCCATCGACGTGATTTTGAAATTGGGCGCCCTCTTCGGTGATCTTGCGCAACTTCGCGAGGGAAAAAATCTGGTAACCGCCGCTATCCGTCAGAATCGGTCCGTTCCAATTCATGAATTTGTGAAGTCCGCCAAAATCCCGGATCACCTCGATGCCGGGTCTAACGAACAAATGATACGTGTTACCGAGAATAATCTGCGCCTCCAGCTCGCGCAGCTCACGCGGACTCACCGCTTTGACGCTAGCTTGCGTCCCCACAGGGATGAACGCCGGTGTTTCAATGACGCCATGCGCAGTTGTCACCCGCCCCCGCCGTGCTTTTGATCGAGGATCAGTTGTTAGCAAATCAAACATTTCGGGTCACGTTCGTGATGCACAAACATGTCGCAAGCGGATTTGGAGAATCACGCTCAAAATATTCTTTGCAGCAGCGAATTTTCCCTCTATATTTCGCGCTCACCGCACAGGCGCGTGAGAGTTTATTGCGCGGCCTGGGCGGGTTTTTTGTCGCCCGGATCAGAACCTCGGGCGGCGCTTTGTTAGAGAAAATGCCCACGATTAATCAGCTCATTCGAAAAGGACGTCGCAAAGTGTCGGTGAAATCGAAGTCGCCAGCGCTGACCGATTGTCCGCAGCGTCGCGGCGTATGCGTGCAGGTGATGACGCGCACGCCGAAGAAGCCGAATTCCGCGCTGCGCAAAGTAGCGAAGGTGCGCTTGACCAACGGCCAGGAAGTGATTGCCTACATTCCGGGCGAGGGGCACAATTTGCAGGAGCACTCCATCGTGCTCGTGCGCGGGGGGCGTGTGAAAGATTTGCCAGGCGTGCGCTACCACATTGTGCGTGGGACGCTCGACTCGCTCGGCGTGGACGGTCGCCGTCGCAGCCGATCGAAGTACGGTGCGAAGCGTCCAAAGGGAGGCGCAGGCGGGGGTCGCGGCGGAGGCAAGGAAGCCGCGACGAAGGAAAGCGCAGAAAAGAAATAATTTTGGATAGGAAAATAGACAATGTCACGGCGGCGAAAAGTTTACAAAAAGGAGGAGCGCGTCGATTCGCGATACGGGAGTCCGGCAGTCGCACGTCTTATTTCTACCGTGATGAAGCGGGGGAAGAAGTCTCTTGCGGAACGGATCGTTTACACTGCAATCGACAGATCGCGCGAAGGTTCTGATTCGGTTGATCCGCTCGAAGTTTTAAACAAAGCGCTAGAGAACGTCAGGCCGCGTCTGGAAGTAAAATCACGCCGCGTCGGTGGCGCGACTTATCAGGTGCCGATGGAAGTGACGCCGGCACGCCAAATCTCGCTCGCGATGCGATGGATCGTGCAATATGCGGATAACCGCCGGGGGATGCCCATGGCCGATGCCTTGGCGCATGAGATCAAAGACGCGGCTTCAGGCCAGGGCAGCGCGATTAAGAAGCGCGAAGACACACATAAAATGGCGCAAGCGAACCGCGCGTTTGCGCATTTCCGCTGGTAAAACCATGCCTGCTACGCTCGAACAAAAACGTGTCGCGAAGAATCCGAATTCGCCCAATCGCAAGTTCCCGCTCGAGCGGACCCGCAACATCGGGATCGCGGCGCACATCGATGCCGGCAAGACCACGCTGACCGAGCGCGTCCTGTTTTATACGGGCATGATTCACAAGATCGGTGAGGTGCACGAAGGGACGACCGTGACCGACTGGATGGAACAGGAACGCGAACGCGGCATCACGATTACATCCGCGGCGACAACTTGCGCATGGACGCAGGAGCAAGAGCCTGGCGTTTACAAAATTTTTGAGGGAATCAAGCAGCGCATCAACATCATTGACACGCCGGGCCACGTTGATTTCACGGCGGAAGTGGAGCGGTCATTGCGTGTGCTCGACGGTGGGATCGCGGTTTTCGATGCGGTTGCGGGCGTGCAGCCGCAATCGGAAACAGTCTGGCGGCAGGCAACGAAATACAAGGTCCCGTGCATCGCATTCATTAATAAAATGGATCGCGTCGGTGCCGACTTTGCCATGTCGATCGACAGCATGCGCAAGAAACTCGGTGCCAACGCGTGGCCGGTTCTGCTTCCTCTTGGCAAAGAAGATCAGTTCAAAGGCCAGCTCGACGTCATTAATAAGAAAGCGGTCCTTTATTCCGACAGTGATCAGCTCGGATCGACCTATGAACTTGCAGTTGTGCCAAAAGAGTATGTTGATCTGGTCGATAAAGCTTACGCCGACCTTGTCGAACAGATTTCAAATCTGGATGATGAAGTGGCGGAAGCGGTCCTCGAAGAGAAACCGGTGAGCCCGGAACTATTGAAGGCCGGAATTCGGCGTCAAACCATCGCGAACAAGTTTGTGCCAGTCGTTGCCGGTTCGGCACTAAAGAATAAAGGCGTGCAATACCTGGTCGATGCGGTAATCGATTATCTGCCGAGTCCGCTCGACATTCCGCCGGCCAAGGGCATGGAACCCGACTCGCACGAGCCGATGGAAGCAATCACTGATGACAACGGAAATTTCTGTTCGCTTGCCTTCAAATTGTGGAGCGATCCGTTTGTCGGCAAACTTGTCTTTTTCCGGGTTTACTCCGGCACACTGAGCAAAGGCGACACGGTTTATAATCCGCGCACCAACAAGCGCGAACGCATCTCGCGTTTGATCCAAATTCAAGCCGATAAGCGCGAAGACATAGAGACCTGTTACTCGGGTGATATCGCCGCGATTGTCGGGATTAAAAACATTACCACGGGCGATACTCTTTGCGACGAGGACCATCCGATCCTCCTGGAGCCGCCGTCGTTTCCTGATCCAGTTATTTCAATGGCGATCGAGCCGAAGACAAAACTGGATCAGGAAAAAATGGCGACTGCGTTGCAGCGGCTCGCAGAGGAAGATCCGACTTTTCGCGTTTACACGCATGAAGACACCGGCCAGACGATCATTGCCGGGATGGGCGAATTACACCTTGAAATCATTCGCGATCGTATGTTCCGCGAATTCAAAGTGGACGCCAACGCGGGCACACCGCAAATCGCTTATCGCGAAACGATCACGACAAACGCGCATGGCGTCGGCAAGTTGATTAAACAATCCGGTGGTCGCGGTCAGTACGGACACGTCGAGGTTGATGTGCGTCCGGGGGCTCGCAGCACAGGATTGGTGGTGGAAAACAAAATCGTGGGCGGCATTATTCCGCGCGAATACATCCCGGCGGTCAAAAAAGGCATTGACGAAGCGATTCTAAACGGCGTTCTCGGGGGTTATCCCGTGGTCGACGTTGAAGTGGACATTGTTTATGGAAGCTTCCACGAAGTCGATTCCAGCGAACTTGCTTTCAAATTGGCGGCGATTTTCGCCATGAAAGATGGCTTCAAGCAGGGCAAACCGATTTTGCTCGAGCCGATCATGAAGGTTGAAAACATCACGCCGGAAGAATTTCAAGGCGACATTTGCGGCGACTTGAGCCGCCGTCGTGGCAGCATAACCAGCATCGAAACGCGCGCTAATCTAACGATCGTTCACGCGGAAGTTCCGCTGGCCGAGTTGTTCGGTTACGCAACTGCCATCCGGTCCCTCTCCAAAGGCCGATCGAGTTACTCGATGGAGCCATCACACTTCCAGCCGGTGCCGCCGAACCTGGTTCCGGCGATTCTCGATCAAAAGGAGGCGAAATG
Source organism: Verrucomicrobiota bacterium (assembly GCA_003218815.1). Lineage (GTDB taxonomy): Bacteria > Verrucomicrobiota > Verrucomicrobiia > Chthoniobacterales > UBA10450 > Udaeobacter. The sequence continues at coordinate 13,099 of QHON01000048.1, read as the reverse complement.
AGCAACGGCCAGCGCATCCGGATTCGTTTGAAGGCATTCGATCATCGCATGCTTGATCAATCCGCGGTCGACATCGTCGAGACTGCGAAGCGCACGGGTGCGCGCGTCGCCGGACCGATTCCTTTGCCGACTTTGATCGAGAAGTTCACGGTGAATCGCTCCCCGCATGTCGATAAAAAATCGATGGATCAATTTGAAATCCGCACCCACAAACGTTTGCTCGATATTATCGAGCCGACCTCGAAGACAGTGGATGAATTGAAGAAACTGAATTTGCCTGCGGGTGTTGATATTACGATTAAGATTTAAGCGGAGGCGCTTCTGAAATACTTGCAAGCCCACGATCATGAGCATTGGACTTCTCGGACAAAAAATCGGCATGACCAGCGTCTACGACGCCAATGGCCGGCTGCGTCCGGTGACCGTGATCGTGGCAGGCGATAATGTTTTACTGCGTCGATTGACGACAGAAAACGAGGGCTATTCAGCCGTTCAAGTAGGCTTTGATGCGCAAAAGGAGTCGCGTTTGACAAAGCAACTTCTGGGCGAATTCAAAAAGGCTGGCGTCGAGCCGAAGAAATTTGTCCGCGAATTTCGGCTCGATGCTGATTCACCCGAAGGCGAGATCAATTTGAGCGTCACCCAATTTCAGACGGGCGACTATGTCGATGTAATCGGCCGGTCGAAAGGGAAAGGGTTTCAGGGTGTGATGAAAAAACATAACTTTCACGGGCAGGGGGCGGCGCACGGTTCCAAGACCCATCGGCGCATCGGTGCCGTCGGCAATCGTTCCACTCCGGGACGGATTTGGAAAAACATGGGCATGCCGGGCCATCTCGGCGACGAGCGTGTAACGGTTCAGAATCTTCAGGTCATACAGGTGCGTGAAACCGAAAAAGTGATTTTGATCAGCGGTGCAGTTCCTGGAGCGAATGGAAGCTATGTGGTCATTCGTCCGGCGATTAAGAAACCGGTGGTAGCGAGACAATGAGCGCAAAAGTTCTAACCAAAGCTGCGGCGAAAGAAGCGAAAATCGACGTCATCGAAGACGGACGGGGCGCGCAAGCTGTTCATGACACTGTCGTGGCGATGCGCGCGGCTCGCCGTTCCGGATCTGCGAACACGAAAACGAAAGCCGAAGTGAATCTGTCCGGGGCCAAGCCATGGCGGCAAAAAGGAACCGGGCGTGCCCGGGCCGGCTACAAGTCGTCGCCGATCTGGCGTGGCGGCGGAGTCGTTTTCGGTCCTAAACCACGCGATTATTCCAAAAAGATTCCAAAATCCGTGCGGCGTCTCGCTTTGCAAAAGGCGCTGAGCGAGCGAATCAACGCCGGCGATGTCTTGACCATCGACAAGTTCGAAGTGCCAGAAATGAAAACGAAGTTATTCCTCGCCTTCCTGAAAAAACAAACGGATGCGCGGAAAGTCTTACTGATCTGCGACGCATTTGATCAAACCACATTCAAGTCGGCCCGCAACGTCAAACCGGTGAAGCTAGCGACTGCTGCTGATGTAAATACCGAGCAACTGCTCGCATTCGAAAAAATTCTCATCACAGACAAGGCGCTCGAACGGCTCGCGGAAAGGACCAGATGAACGAGCCGTCCCAGATCATTCAAACCGCATCGTTGACAGAAAAGTCGACGCTCATGAGCGAGAAGCAAAATAAGTATGTCTTCCGCGTCAGTCCGCGTGCGAACAAAATTCAGATTAAGAACGCGATCGAGCGTTTGTTCCAAAAGAAAGTTGTCGATGTAAACACTTGTAATTACGCCGGCAAAAAGAAACGGGAGCGTCGCGCCGATTATGGACGCAAGCCGCATTGGAAAAAAGCGATCGTGACGCTGAAAGAAGGAGAAAAAATCGATCTGGTTTAGTTATGGCCCTGAAAAATTTTCGCCCGCTTACGCCGACGCTGCGCTTCAAATCGCTTCCTGGTTTCGGGGAAATCACGAAGTGGAGACCGGCAAAACGTCTGGTCGAGCCGAAAAAGAAAACCGGCGGACGCAATAGCTTTGGGCGGCTCACATCGCGCCACATCGGCGGCGGTCATAAGCAAAAGTATCGCAAGGTCGATTTCAAACGGCGCAAGCGTGGCGTCGCCGCGGAAGTAATCGGGATTGAGTATGATCCGAACCGTTCCGCGCGAATCGCTCTTGTTAAATATACGGATGGCGAGCTGAGTTACATTCTTGCACCGGATGGACTCCGTGTTGGATCGACAATCATGGCCGGAGAGGATGTCGCGCCCGACCTCGGAAACGCGCTGCCGCTTCGCGCGATTCCGCTCGGCGCTAACATCCACAACATTGAACTCACTCCTGGACGTGGCGGCCAGATTGCGCGGAGCGCCGGCCAACAGGCGACACTGAACAACCGCGAAGGGGGTTACGCGCTAGTGAAATTGCCTTCCGGCGAAATCCGCCGTATTCACGAAAACGCTTATGCGACCGTTGGCCAAGTCGGCAACATCGATCATATGAATGTGTCGAGTGGCAAAGCAGGGCGCACGCGCTGGCGTGGTCGGCGTCCGCGCGTCCGAGGCATGGCGATGAACCCGATCGATCATCCGATGGGCGGCGGTCAGGGAAAATCAAAAGGTGGCGGCGGCCGGCATCACCCGGTCAGTCCATGGGGACAACTCGCCAAAGGATTTAAGACGCGCAGTAAACACAAGCCGAGCGATCGTTTCATTCTCGAGCGCCGGCATAAAAAGTAATTTGATTTTTATGGCGAGATCGTTGAAGAAAGGACCCTTCGTCGAGTCGATTCTCTTGGAGAAGATCGACAAGATGAACAACTCGAGCGCGAAAAAACCGATCAAAACCTGGTCGCGGCGTTCGATGGTGACACCGGATTTTGTCGGGCACACGTTTTTGGTGCATAACGGAAAGACTTTTAGTTCCGTTTTCATCACCGAGAACATGGTCGGTCATAAGCTTGGTGAATTTTCACCGACGCGTGTGTTCAGAAAACACGGTTCGCACACGGCGAAGGTAACCAAATAGTTGAGGGTTGAGAGTTGAGTATTGAGAGAAAAAGCCGAGGAAAAAATCCCTCAATTCTCAGCCTCCAATTCTCAACTTTGTTAATGATGGGCTGGGTAATGCTGGCTCGAGGGTTGGCGGCGGAGGGAGATAGTTCTTTGTCAGAATCCAAGATTGAAAACGCAGAACAGGCAGTGACTGCCGAGACGTTGCTCGCTCAGAACGAGCAGCTCCGCAAGCAGCTGTCGATCGAGCAGGAGTCGCTCAGGAGTTTGACGACCAGTCTGGCGGAATCGAACGCGGAGGCGGAGTTGTTTCGCCGCAAATATTCCGATTTGGAATTGCGAATGGAAGCGCTCGGTCTGGCTTCAGCGAATAAAGATCGCGCCAAGCTGGAGCAACGCCTGCTCTCTGCGGTGAGTGATCTTCATCTCGCACAGAAGGAACGCGACGAATATCGTGACCAGATGTTGCGGCTGAACGAGGCGATGTTGCATTACTTGAAAACATCGCAAAGCGGCGATGCGCAAGCACGGATGGGCGTGGAAATGCAATTGCGGAGCACGAACCAACTCGCCACAAAATCGAGAAACGCGCCGGATTCGCCGCGTCCAAGCTTGATGGATGGAAGTGTTATCAGTCTCAAGGAAGAGTGGTCGTTCGTGGTCGGAAACCTTGGCGAAAAACAAGGCGTGAAAATTGGGATGCCGATGCGCGTCATGCGCGATGATCGGAAAATCGCGACATTGCGGGTGGTGGATGTGCGTCAGAAAATTTGCGGTGCAGTGATTCAAGAAATGGATTCGGAGAAGGAAAAAATAAAAGTAGGTGACCGCCTCCAGGTGGATGCGCAACCCAGTGTGACTTTAAAATAATGGAAGTTAGATCGATATATAAGTATGCGCGGATTTCGCCATTCAAAGTGCGCGAAGTTACGCGCGAGATCCAGGGTCTGCCGGTTTCGGCGGCGCTCGATGTCCTCGCTTTTACTCCGAAGAAAGCGGCATTTCTAATCGGCAAAACCCTCAAGAGTGCGGTCGCCAACGCGGAGAACAACGCCAATCTTAAACCGGACGGCCTGGTGGTGAAGGAGGCGATTGTCGGCGAAGGCCCAACCCTAAAGCGGATGACGGCGAGGGCCCGAGGCAGCGGCAGCCGCATTTTAAAGCGGACAAGTCATATTCGTATCGTGCTGAGCGATGAGATTTCAATCGAAACGCGGGAAACGAAAAAAGCAAAACGGGAACAAGAAAAGAAAGACTCCAAGAAGCAAGCAACAGCCGGCGAAATGACCGAAAGATCGACATCGACGGCGAAAACCCGCGCCAAAAGCAAGAGTCGGAAGAAGAAAACGAAAAGGTAATTTATGGGACAAAAAGTTAATCCGATTGGCTTCCGGCTCGGTGTGAATCGGGACTGGCGCTCACGCTGGTACGCATCGCCGCAGGACTTGCCGGGATTCCTCCATAGTGATCTCGAAATCCGTAATTACGTGAAGAAGAAGCTACAGTTCGCCGCTGTCTCAAAAATTGTCATCGAGCGTGCGTGGAACAGTATTCGCGTGACGATTTTCACGGCGCGCCCCGGGATCGTAATCGGACGAAAAGGCGCGGAAATTGAGAAGATGACCGAGGAGATTTCGAAGATGGCCCAAGGCAAGCAAATCAAGATCGACATCCAGGAAATCAAATCGCCAGAACTCGATGCGCAGCTGGTCGCGGAAAATGTTGCTTTACAAATTGAACGCCGGATCGCGTATCGCCGCGCGATGAAAAAAGCGGTGCAGACGGCGATGGATTTTGGCGCGGATGGGATTCGCCTGCGTTGCTCGGGGCGTCTCAATGGCGCGGAGATCTCGCGTTCGGAATGGTATCGTGAAGGCAAGGTTCCGCTGCACACACTTCGGACCGGAATTGATTACGGTTTCGCCGAAGCCAACACGGTTTACGGCAAGATCGGCGTGAAATGCTGGATCTGTAAGAAAGAAGAAGCGCCCGCTCAACCAGCCGCGCCAGCGCCCCCGCCACCGCCGCTGCCAGTTCCTGAGCAAGTCTAAGGAGGAATCGCCATGCCATTGATGCCGAAACGTGTGAAGTATCGCAAGTCCCAGCGAGGAAGTCGCAAGGGGACAGCTTCGCGCAACCTCAGAATCGATTTTGGCGAGTTCGGTTTACAGACACTCGAGCGCGCTTGGATCACCAACACGCAGCTCGAAGCCGCGCGTGTGGCCCTTACTCGCAACATGAAGCGCAAAGGCAAGCTGTGGATCCGCATTTTCCCCGATAAATCGGTGACCTCCCGCCCGCCAGAAACGCGCATGGGCAAAGGCAAGGGTCAACCCGAACATTGGGTCGCGACGGTGCGGCCGGGCAACATTTTGTTTGAGCTGGACGGCGTGTCTGAATCGGTCGCGCGTGAATCTCTTCGGTTGGCAGCGGACAAGTTGCCAGTGCGCACGAAGTTTCTGGGTCGGCACCACGTCGCTGCCGCTTAAAGAAACCATGAAAATGAAAGAAATCATCGAGCTGAGCACGGACGAGTTGCTAACCAAGAGGCGCGACCTGCGCCAGGAGAGTCTGCACCTGCGTTTGCAGCAGCAGAGTGGTCAGCTCGAGCAACCAAGCCGGCTCCGCTTGCTGCGGCGCGACGTAGCGCGAATTGAAACTGTGCTCTCGAAACGCGCGACGGAGACCAAAAAGTAAATTTTATGGCCGAACAAAATCAACGATCGATTGCTCAACCGCCGCCGCTCCCTGCGTCCGTGACCCGCGGTTCGCGGAAGACCCGCACCGGCGAAGTGATTTCGAGCGCTATGAACAAAACGATTGTAGTAAAGACGGTCACGCGCGTGCCACATCCGAAGTTCGGGAAAATCGTCAACCAGATGAAAAAGTTTTATGCGCATGACGAGGAGAATAAGGCAAAGACCGGCGACACGGTCCGCATCATGGAAACTCGACCGTTGAGCAAACTAAAGCGCTGGCGATTGATGGAAGTCGTCCAAAAATAACTCCAAAATCATTCGCGAGTAAATTGTCGATCTTATGGTGCAAATTCGATCCAGACTTGATGTTGCGGATAATAGCGGCGCCCGCATGGCGACGATGATCGGCGTCATTGGCAAAGGCGCTGCTCAGTTTGCCGGAATCGGTGACGTGATCACGGCGAACGTGAAAGAGGCGAGCGCGACTGGGACGGTAAAGAAGGGCGAAGTCGTACGCGCGGTTCTTGTTCGCACGAGACAACCGATCCGCCGCGAAGATGGCTCTCTCTTGCGCTTCGATAACAATGCAATCGTGATTATCGACAAAGATTTGAATCCGCGCGGCACGCGCATTTTCGGACCGGTCGCGCGCGAATTGCGCGAGCGCAATTTTATGAAAATTGTCTCGCTTGCTCCGGAGGTTTTATGAACCGGATCAAGTGTCATGTGAGGAAAGGCGACCAGGTCGAAGTGATCTCTGGGAATTTCCGAGGTTCCTCTGGGAAAATCCTCGCGGTGGTTCCGCATAAGCAGCGGGTGTTGGTGGAAGGAGTGCGCATTATTAAGAAACACCTCCGAAAATCGCAGGACAACCCAAGCGGCAAGATCGCGGAGCGCGAAGGCCCGATTCACATTTCCAACGTCAAATTGATCGAGCGGGATGGGAAACCGGTGAAAGGCGCGAAATCGAAGGCGAAAAAAGAGAAAAAGAAAAGCTAGCTCATTCCGAAAATGGAAAACGAATTTTATCGCGATTATAAAGAGCGAGTCATGCCGGCGCTGCAAAAGCAGCACCGCTATGAAAATGTTCACCAGGTCCCGAAGGTCGAGAAGGTGGTGATTAACACTTCCGTTGGCTCGCAATCGGACGTGAAGCAAGCGCTGGAGGAGGCAAAGGCGGAACTAGCCTTGATCACGGGACAACGCCCGGTGGAGACCCTTGCCAAGAAGAGCATTTCAAATTTTAAACTGCGAAAGGACCAGGCGATTGGCGCCAAAGTAACCTTGCGTGGCGAACGCATGTATGAATTTCTCGAGCGCTTCATTAAGGCAGCGCTCCCCCGTATTCGCGATTTTCGCGGCGTATCGCCGCGCTGTTTTGACAATCAGGGCAACTACACGCTTGGAATTTCCGATCAATCGATTTTTCCTGAAGTCGAGCTCGATAAAATCAAGCGCAATATCGGATTTGATGTTACTATCGTCACCACGGCACGAACGGACGAGGAAGCCAAATCGCTCTTGAGCGAAATGGGAATGCCGTTCAGCGACCGGGCCAGGAAGCCCGCCGCGCAACCGACGCCCTGATTTGATGAGCACTGTAACCGATCCAATTGCCGATTTTCTAGCGCGTATCCGCAACGGCACGCGTGCGCAGAAGGCCGAAACGTTCATTCCGTACTCGAAGATCAAGGCGGAGATTGCCCGGATCTTGAAGGACGAAGGCTATATCTCGGACTATTCGGTTGATACGACCGCCGCGCATCCGCGAATTAAGGTCACGAACAAACTCGCGAACCGTTCAAGTGCGATCACCGGCCTGCGACGGGTGAGCCGGCCAGGATTGCGCCGGTACGTCGGCGCGGATGAAGTCCCGCGAGTGCTCGGTGGCATGGGATTGGCGATTTTATCCACCTCGCGCGGTGTTTTATCGGGGCGCGAAGCCAAGAAGCAAAAAGTTGGCGGGGAGCTGCTGGCCTACGTGTGGTGAATTATTGTTATGTCACGAATCGGAAATAAAGCAGTCGAGATTCCGGAGAAGGTCAAAGTCAACATCGACAATGACGGAGCGGTTTCGGTGGAAGGACCAAAAGGAAAACTGAGCTGGAGACTTCCGCGCGACATCAAAGCAAGCGTGAAGGACAATCACGTTTCACTGGCGCGCGAAGCAGAGACGCGGAGCGTGAGGGCATTACACGGACTTTCACGAAGTCTCGTGCACAACATGGTGCAGGGCGTTAGCGAAGGCTTTACCAAACAACTCGAGATCGAAGGAGTCGGTTTCAAGGCTGCCGTGCAAGGATCGACGCTCAATTTAAGTCTCGGGTTTTCCCACCCAGTTCCATTTTCGATCCCAAAGGAGATTAAAATTACCGTAGCGGACAGCACCAAGATCACGATCCAAGGTATCGACAAAAAATTAGTTGGTCAGGTAGCGGCGGATATCCGCCGCTTCTATCCGCCGGAGCCGTACAAGGGCAAAGGCGTGCGTTACGCGGGCGAGCAGATTCGGCGCAAGGAAGGCAAAACAGTTCAGTAAGTATGACCACGACTCGTAAGCTCGCGCGTCAGCGCGTCCATCAGCGGATCAGGAAGAAAGTTACCGGCACAGCGGAGCGGCCCCGCCTCGCCGTCCATTTTTCCGGCAAACACGTTTACGCGCAAGTTATCGACGATGACGCTGGTTGCACATTAGCTGCTGCATCGACGACTGAGAGCTCCTTAGTTGGCACAGATAAATCCGCGGCCAACCGCGCCGCCGCGGAAAAGATCGGCAAAGTGATCGCGGAACGTCTGCTTAAGAAGAAACTTGATCGAGTTGTTTTTGATCGGGGCGGGTTTTTCTATCACGGAAAAGTGAAAGCTTTGGCGGATGCAGCGCGCGCGGGCGGTTTAAAATTTTAATTCATGGCTTATACACCTTCAGGCAGGCGACCCGACTCGCGCAACCCCGACAGAACTCCGGCAGCGAAAGGCGATACGACCGAAAAGGTCGTTTTCATCAATCGCTGTGCGAAAGTGGTGAAGGGCGGGCGACGTTTTAGTTTCAGCGCATTAATTGTGGCCGGAGACCACGATGGAAAGGTTGGCTGCGGATTTGGCAAGGCGAACGAAGTCTCGGAGGCGATTCGCAAAGCCTCGGAAGCAGCGCGGAAAGCGATGGAGAAAGTTTCATTGCATGAAAATACGATTCCACACGAGACGATCGGCCAGTACGGCGGCGGCCGGGTCCTGTTGCGACCCGCTTCACCGGGCACAGGTGTGATTGCAGGGGGCGGAGTGCGCGCGGTGGTTGAAGCAGCTGGCATCCGCGATGTGCTCGCGAAATCGCTTGGCTCAAGCAATCATGCAAACGTGGTCAAAGCCACGATTGAAGCGCTCCGGGCATTGCGCCGGCGTGATGAAATTCTAAAAGTGCGTGGGATTCGGCCCGGCGACGGAAAGGTGACCAATCATGATGCGTCTTCATAACTTGCGGCCACGTCCCGGCTCGCGGCATCGGGTCAAACGCCTTGGTTGCGGTGAGAGTTCAGGGCACGGAAAGACGAGCGGCAAAGGTCATAAGGGGCAAAAAGCGCGCTCCGGCGGGAGCATTCGGCTCGGGTTCGAAGGCGGGCAGATGCCGCTGATTCGGCGATTGCCAAAGCGCGGATTTAACAACGCTGCCTTTCACAAGCAGTATGCGATCGTGAATCTTGATGATCTTAATGAGTTCAAAACCGGCACAGTGGTAAACGAGCAACTGCTGCGCGAATCGAAGCTCGTGCGCGGCCATTTTGCGGGCATAAAGATCCTGGGCGACGGCGAGGTAAAGCACGGCCTGAAGATCGAAATCGATAGAATCAGCGCGGTTGCTCGGGAAAAAATTGAGAAGGCCGGCGGAACGATCGCACTGCGCGATGGCCGCGTGCAAAAGCAAACGGTCTCGCACGAAGCTCCTAATCTGGCGGGGCAGGAAGCGCCGCGCGAGGCGAACACGAAGAACCGATCGAAAAGAAAAGGACCGGCTAAAAGGAAGTCGCGAGCGAAAAAGAAAACATCGCGGGAAAGTTAGCGGCGCGGCTGGGGATGCTCCAAATTTAGCGAATGGTTTCGGCGTTTCTAAACACGGTCAAGATACCGGAATTGCGCCGCCGCGTTTTATTTACGCTAGCGGTGATTGTGATTGTGCGTTTAGGCGCGGCGATCACGACTCCGGGGGTCAACCAGGCGGTGTTGCAGGAATGGTTCCGGACGGCATCTGACAAAACTGGAGGCGGTGTTGCGGCGCTTTTCAATCTGTTCAGCGGTGGGGCGCTGGAAAATTGCGCGATCTTCTCCCTGGGCATTATGCCCTACATCAGCGCGTCGATCATGATGCAGTTGCTCACTGCCGTGATTCCACACCTCGGAAGGATGGCGCGCGAAGACGGCGGGCGACAGAAGATTATGCAATTGACGCGCTATGCCACGCTTGGGCTGTGCATTTTTCAGGGTTACCTGCTGGCGCTATCATTTCAGCACCCGGAATCGTACCACACGATGCTGCCGGGGATTACTGACACAATCAGGACTCTCGGCATTCCACTGGTGGATGATCTTGGCTGGACATTTCGAATTGTGACGGTGATCTCGCTCACGACCGGCACACTTTTTTTGATGTGGCTGGGCGATCAAATCACCGAGCGCGGGATTGGCAACGGAATCTCGCTTATCATCACGATCGGCATTGTCGCGCGGCTGCCCGCTGCGTTGGCGCAAGCGTGGAAGACCTTTGTGCCCTCAGCGCAAACGGGAACCAGTCAAGTCAACCCAGGGATTCTGGTGCTCATGGTGGCGTTCTTGTTTATTGTCATCGCAGCGGTAATCGCGATTACGCAAGGTGTGCGCAAGATTACGGTCCAGTATGCAAAGCGCGTCGTCGGGCGAAAAATGTACGGCGGGCAGACGCAATATATGCCGTTGAAGGTAAATTACGCGGGCGTAATGCCCATTATCTTCGCCTGGGCGCTGCTCCTCTTTCCAACTACGATCGTTGGCTTCGCATTTAAAAACAGTCCGACCGCTGCGAAGATCGCCAGCGCGCTTTCCAACGGATGGCCGCATTACGTCGTCCTTGCCGGCATGATTTTCTTCTTCAGCTATTTCTGGGTTGCGACCCAGTTTCAACCATCGCAAATCGCGGATGACCTAAAAAAATACGGTGGTTACATTCCCGGAGTCCGGCCCGGAAAACCGACTTCCGATTTTCTTGATTTTACCATGACCCGGCTCACGTTCGCCGGCGCGGTTTTTCTTACGTTGATAGCGGTTCTGCCCAGCCTTATGAGCCAGGGACTGAACGTTCCGACCATCACGGCGCAATTTTTCGGCGGCACCAGCTTGTTAATCATAGTCGGCGTAATGCTCGACACGATGCGCCAGGTGGAGACACATTTAATTCAGCGGCATTACGACGGGTTTTTGCGCAAAGGTCGGATTCGCGGACGATCGTTTGATCGCGCTTCTTACAGTCGCGGGGAAGCGGCGGCGAGCGGCACCCTTATGTGGTTTTATGTCGGCATCGCCGTGCTTGTTATTGCCGGGGTCGCCATTTTTCTTTACGGCCGATAGGTGAAAAGACGACTCGTTCTTCTGGGCGCGCCGGGCTCCGGAAAAGGAACCCAGGCGGAAATGATTACGCGCCAATTCGGCATACCGGTCACGTCGCCGGGTGCGATTTTACGGCGCGAGAAAGATCTCGGGACACCTCTGGGAGAAGAGACCGCTGAAGTCATCCAGCACGGCGGTCTGGTTTCGGACAAGATTATCGTTGAACTTATTGAAGATTGGTTGCGCTTGCACGGGGGACACGGGTTCGTCTTTGATGGTTTTCCCCGAACCTTGCCCCAGGCCGAGAGTTTGATGTCGATCTTGGCGCGATTGCGCACGGCTCTCGATTTAGCGATTTGGCTCGACGTCTCGGAACAGACTGTGCTCGACCGTATTGCGGGCCGGTTGCAATGCGGCGCCTGCGGCTTCACCACGAGCGTTAAGAGCGCCAAATTCGCCGAGCGTCCGGTTTGCCCCTATTGCGACGGACCATTGGTGCGTCGGGGTGACGATGACGTGGCCGTGTTACAAAAGCGACTTTCCGAATTCGAAACCAAGACCCAGCCGCTCGCCTCCTTTTACGGCAAGATATCGATCTTGCACCGGATTGATGGCAATCGCGATCGCGAAGGAGTATTCGCCGATATCTCGCGCCTGATTGAGGACAAAGTGCCCGCATGATTCCGATCAAAAGCGCAAAAGAAGTCGAGAAGATGCGTCAGGCGTGCCGCACCGCGAGTGAGATTCTTGATCGTGTCAGCGAGCTTGTCCGTCCCGGAATTACGACCAAAGAGGTCGATGAAGCGGCTGCTGCTTTCATGCAAGAAGCGAAGGTGAGAAGCGCTTTCCTGGGTTATCGGCTCGGGCACCGCGTTTTTCCGGGGAACATTTGCATTTCGCTCAATGACGAAGTTGTCCACGGCATCGCGAGCCAGCGCCGGATTCAATACGGCGATATTGTGAAGCTGGACATCGGCGTGATTGAGAACGGTTGGGTGGGGGACACGGCGACAACGGTGCCGGTCGGAATCGTTGAGGAGCGTATCGACCAATTGCTGCGCGTCACTGAGAATGCGCTGGAGCGGGCAATCCGCATTGCACGCGAGGGCACCCGCCTCGGCGATATCTGCGCCGAGATTGAAGATGAGGCGAGGCGCAACCGCTTTTCGGTTGTGCGTGAGTTTGTTGGTCACGGCGTGGGCCGCAAACTGCACGAAGAACCTCAAATCCCCAATTACGGCAAACGCGGGAGCGGGCCCCGACTTAAGGCCGGAATGACGCTTGCGATCGAACCCATGATTAATTTGGGCACGGCTGCTGTCCGGTTGCTCGACGATGGCTGGACGGTGCGCACCGCCGATGGAATGCCTTCGGCGCATTTTGAGCACACCGTCCTGATTACCAGGAACGAGCCGGAAATCCTGACATGGCGCGCAAAGACGCAATTGAAGTAGAGGGCAAGGTTGTCGAATTGCTGCCTAACACGATGTTTCGGGTCGAATTGGCCAACGGTCATCGCGTCCTGGCGCATATTTCTGGAAAAATGCGCCTCCACTTCATTCGCATCTTGCCAGGAGACAAAGTTATGCTAGAGATTTCACCCTACGATTTGTCGAAGGGGCGGATTACGTTTCGCCAAAAATGACAACGCGGAGATGTCTCCGCGTTTTCCATTTCGCGGATTATGAAAGTACGACCATCAGTCAAGAGACTTTGTGCCAGTTGCAAGATCGTGAAGCGCAAGAACGTGGTGCGGGTGATTTGCAAGAACCCGCGCCATAAACAGCGTCAGGGATGATTTTATTCCATCAATTAACAGTTTAACCATCTCACCATG
>QHON01000047.1 GCA_003218815.1 Verrucomicrobiota bacterium | reverse complement strand
CGCAACGTTTACAAGATTGTGATTTCTGTTGTCGCTTGGCTGGTTGATCGACTTCACCACTCTTTGAATGCCCCCGCGTGCTCGTGCGTTTCGATCACGTTGCCAACTTCATCGAAGACGCGAATCACAGCACCGCATGACCGGCTGTAAAACTTTGCATATCCGATTGCATTGCTGACTGCGTTTTGCTCGCCGTACCGCAGGCGCCCAAACGGCAGCACATCGGAGATTAGATCAACGCCGCGTCGATCCTTACGCGCACGGACTTCGTAAACGTGCTGGGCTTCGGACATAGTTAACACCGCTGGACTGTGTTGCACTTCATGTCTCACTTTGACATTTTAGAGGCTCTTTTTGGCATTTTTACCTATGAAAACAGGCGGGGGCGGGAATCGAACCCGCGAATAGCGGTTTTGCAGACCGCGACCTTACCACTTGGCTACGCCGCCGCTGCGCAGGACTGAGACTAATGCGACAGCGTAGCGTGTCAAAAGTATGCAATTCGGCGTTGGACGTTCGACGTTGGACGTTCGACGTTTTGTCTCTTTGACCTTTCGTTCTTCACAATTGTTTCGTGCCGCGCTGAAACGTATCCCAGGCGGGGTAAACTCCCCAGTGCGTGCATTTGGTCATGTGGGCGCAGACCCATTTTTCATTGAGCGTGCGAAAGGGGCGAAGATTTGGGATGTCGACGGGAATGAATACATCGATTACGTCGGTAGTTGGGGGCCGACGATTTTGGGACACGCCCCCAAGATAATTGTCGATGCCGTGCGAGAAGCGGCCGAGCGCGGCCTGACTTTTGGAATACCAAATCCGCTCGAAGTGGAAATGGCGGAATTGATCTGCAAGTGGATGCCTTCGATCGAAAAAGTGCGCATGGTCAATAGCGGCACGGAAGCGACCATGTCATGCATTCGCCTGGCACGCGGATTCACCGGACGCAATAAAATCATTAAGTTCGATGGCTGTTACCACGGGCATGTCGATGCCCTTCTCGTGAAATCGGGAAGTGGCGCCCTGACACATGGACGCCCGGATAGCGCCGGCGTCCCGGAAGCCTTTGTCGACCTAACGATTTCGCTCCCGTTCAACAATTCCGACCTGGTGCGGCAAGCGTTTCATGAAAATAGAGATCAAATCGCGGCTATAATCCTTGAACCGATTCCCGCGAATGCTGGGCTTTATCTTCCGAGAAAGGATTTCTTGTCCATCTTGTGTGAGGAATGCAAGAAGCATGCTGCCCTCTTGATTTTTGACGAAGTGATTACCGGGTTTCGTCTCGCGCGCGGCGGAGCGCAGGAAATCTATGGAATCAAACCGGACTTGAGTGCGCTCGGAAAAGTGATCGGCGGCGGATTACCTGTCGGTGCATTTGGCGGACGTGCCGAGATTATGGATCAGCTCTCACCTGATGGCCCGGTTTATCAAGCTGGAACGTTGTCCGGGAATCCGCTTGCGATGGCGGCCGGACTCACGCAACTACGCGAGCTGGAACGAATTGACGGCTGGAAGGCTCTCGAGGAACTGGGCCGGCGATTTGAAACACTAGTGAGAGACGCTATGGGAACGGCAAAAATGAATCTCACATTTCACCGGATCGGCTCAATGTTTTGCTTGTTCTTTGCCTCGGGACCAATTGTCGATCTTGCCACTGCCCAGCAAAGCGACTTGAAAATGTTTGCGAAATTTTTCCATGCCTGTTTGAAACGTGGTGTTTACTTTGCGCCATCGCAATTTGAGACGGGATTTATTTCAACGGCGCACACATTGGAAGACATCGAGCGGACGGCCGAGGTCATGCGCGAAGCACTTCGTGAACTCTGATCTTTTAAGGCAGGGTGATTGACCCTTAATCGCCTCGACCCAGGGTATTGCCACGCATAGATCAACGCGGTTCTATGAACAGCCGCTACCTTAAAACCTTTGCGCCGGTGCGTTGCTTGGACTAGGGAGTTGCCGCTGTGAGCGCAAACTCGCGAATTCGCGCGGTCGCGAAATTCTTTTTCGAAGGCGACCGGAAGTTTTTTGTTAAAGGCGTCACTTACGGACCATTCAAGCCGGACGCGGACGGAAGTTATCTTGGACGGCCCGATCAGGTCGATGTCGATCTTGCGCTGATGCGCGAGGTAGGTCTGAACCTCATGCGGATTTACCATGCTCCGCCGCGTTGGTTTCTCGATCGCTGCGCAAATGCAGGGATGCGCGTAATTGTTACGTTGCCCTGGGCGAAGCACATTGAATTCTTACGCGATAGAAAGGCACGCCGTCAGATTGTTGAATCAGTTCGGGTAGCGGTAAACGCGTATGCCGGGCATCCGGCGATTTTCGGGTATCTCGTCGGGAACGAAATCTCGAGCACGATGGTTCGCTGGCTCGGTGTGCGCCGGGTCGCGGAGTTTATCGAGGAATTGATTCGGATCGGGCGTGCAATCGATCCAAACACTCTTTTTTCGTATGCCACTTATCCGCCAACCGAATATCTCTTGCCGCCGAATGTCGATTTTTGCTGCTTCAACGTTTACCTGCACGATCAACGCGATTTCGAGAATTACCTTCTGCGCCTTCAAAATTTAACTGAAGAACGCCCGCTCATCCTTGGCGAA
This sequence comes from Verrucomicrobiota bacterium, assembly GCA_003218815.1. Taxonomy (GTDB): domain Bacteria; phylum Verrucomicrobiota; class Verrucomicrobiia; order Chthoniobacterales; family UBA10450; genus Udaeobacter. The sequence continues at coordinate 10,175 of QHON01000047.1, read as the reverse complement.
TTCGGCATGGACACGATCCGCCATTCTCAGGAAGAGCAGGCGGAAATGCTCAGTTGGCACGTTGACAGCGTGGTGAAGTGTGGTCTCGCCGGAACCATCTTTTTTACGTGGACGGACGAATGGTTTACTGGCGGGCAGGATATTAGCGATTGGGCGTTTGGGATCGTCACGCGCCAGAGGACGCCGAAGAAATCGTTCTACGCGCTGAAAGGAAGGCTTGGTCAGGAGAATTCCGCATTGCCACATCGCTCGTTGCCACGCGCGCCGTTTGTTTCCGTAATTGTCTGTTCGTACAACGGCGGCCGGACGCTCGCGACCTGCTTGGATTCTTTAGGCAGGCTGAACTATCCCGACTATGAAATTATTCTAGTCGATGATGGTTCGACCGACGATACGCGCGACATCGCTGAGCAATTCCCGCACGTTCGTTATATCTATCAGGAAAATCACGGCTTGAGTCATGCGCGAAACACCGGCGCGGCGGCCGCGAAGGGAGAGGTTTTCGCCTACACCGATTCGGACTGTATGGCGGACGTTGATTGGCTTTATTATTTAATCGGCACGCTCTTGAGCGGCGATTACGCTGGAGTCGGCGGGCCAAACGTGCCCCCGCCGGCACAGAACTGGATCCAGGCGTGTGTGGCGGCAGCGCCTGGCGGACCCAGCCATGTTCTACTCACAGACATAGTCGCCGAGCACGTTCCTGGTTGTAACATGGCGTTCTATCGGTGGGCGTTTGAAAACATCCGTGGCTTCGATGCCGAATACCACAAGGCCGGCGACGATGTCGATTTTTGCTGGCGACTTCAACAGGCAGGTTGCGTCATTGCTTTTAGCGCGACCGCGATCGTGTGGCACCATCGCCGTTTCACGCTGCGGGCTTTTCTGAAACAACAGGACGGCTACGGCGAAGCGGAATCGCTGCTCCGCTTTAAGCATTTAATCTTTTTCGGCCCAACTGGGACTGCGAAATGGCGCGGTCAGATCTATGGGACACCACGTTTTAGTTGGTTTATTAATCGGCCGGTTATCTATCACGGAATTTTCGGCGAAGGATTTTTTCAGTCGATTTATCCGACGCCGCAATCGGAGGTCGCCGCTTACCTCAGCAGCATTGAATGGTTCGCGCTTACGATTTTTCTTTTTGGTCTCGGCATCTTTTTGCCCGCGTTGCGCATCGTGCCGTACCTCATGTCTGGGGGCACCCTTTGCGTGGCGCTCTCGTACATGGTGCGCACGGCGATCGAACCAAAATTCGATACGGTCCATGCGCGGCTGCTCGTCATGTTTTTGGCCCTGGTTCAACCTCTCGTGCGGGGTTGGTCGCGGTACTTCACCTGGCTACATTTTAAACGGACGCCACGAAGTGTAATTCGAGCGCACGAATATTTGCCTATGGACGGCAATGCTACCGGCAGTCGGGGTCGACAAATTTTTTGGAGTGAAGAGGGCAGAGACCGTCATTTCTTGCTGGGTGCTATCTTCCAGTTGCTCGAGGAAGAAGGCTGGCGCTATTCCACTGACACCGGTTGGAATGAATGGGACATTCAAATTTATGGAAATTTTTGGTGGAGCGTTGTCCTCCAGACCGTCACAGAATATCACGGCAGCGGAAAATGCCTGACGCGCGTGCGGCTTCGTAGCCGCCTGGTCACGACGACGGTAATCCTTAACCTCGTTGCGTTAGCGCTGTTAGTATATCGACAGCTCAACATTTCTCACGTCGACCTCTGGTTTATCATCTCGTATCTGCTTTTCGTCATTTTTCTTGTGACCCGAGCGCGTGCCCTAAAATCGCGCGTAGCCGAGCTGGTCGATCTTGCGGCGCACCGCGCGGGCTTGGAACGGATGGTACGACGAGACAAAAAGGCCAAGCTCGAATCGACCCCGGAGGTTCAAGTACCGATGGATGTAGTTGATTCGGTATCGTCTGATCGCCGGTGAAAAGCCGACATACTCGCTTTTAAGCAAGGCAGCTCCCGAGCGATCTTCACGGCTGTCATCCGAGTTGTAGGGACGCGGTGGTCTCGTCGCTAAAATTGGAATGAAGGAGCGTGTTCCTCCATCAGAAAACCAAATGAGCCTTGCCAGCGCCCCGTTCAAGACGGCCGATTTGCTTTCCGCGTAGGATCGACATCGTCCGCTTTGCATCGTGCTCCGACACAATCGCCACCATGCCGATGCCCATGTTGAAAACCTGATACATCTCCTCAGCATCGACATTTCCCTTTTGCTGTAGCGTTTGGAAAATGCGTGGGACGCGCCAACTCTTTGTATCGATCACGGCATTGCAATTGTTAGGCAAAATGCGTGGCAGATTGTCGATTAAACCGCCACCGGTGATGTGCGCCAGGCCTTTGATGACCCCGCTCGGGACTCTCGCCAGCAGCGGCTGATAATTCTTGTGCAGGCGCAAAAGTTCTTCTCCAACAGTAATGTTCCATCCAGGTGGATATGAGCCAATTTTCAACCCCATCGTCTCCAACAGAATTTTACGCGCGAGCGAATAACCGTTCGTGTGCAAACCGTTTGACCCGAGACCGAGAATAGCATCGCCCGGTTTAATGTTGCTGCCATCGATGATCTTGGCGCGGTCAACGACGCCGACGATGCAACCAGCGAGATCGTATTCGCCTTTGCGATACATCCTGGGCATTTGCGCTGTCTCGCCTCCAATCAAGGCACAACCGGCGGATCGGCATGCGCGAGAAAGACCGCGCAACAGTTGATGAAAGATGCGCGGCTCAAGTTTCCCGCAACCGATGTAATCGAGAAAGAAAAGCGGTTGTGCCCCCAGCACAGCGATGTCGTTCACGCAGTGGTTCACCAGATCGCCGCCGACGGTGTCGTGCTTATTCATTGCAAACGCGATTTTCAATTTCGTCCCAACACCATCGATGCTCGCGACGAGGACCGGTTCGTGCATTCCGCGAAAGTTCGGCGCAAATAAACCGCTAAAGCCGCCGATTTTTCCAAGTACTTGTACGCCGTGCGTTCGCTTGACGAGTAATTGAATGTGCCGTTTCAGGCGATTGCCAAGATCGATATCTACGCCCGCACGCGCGTACGCCTTTTTTTGCAGTGTCATCCTGAGCGAATGCGAAGGATCTCTCAAATTACGTTGGACGTGAGGAGCACCGGGGATTGTGCGCGTGCCTGTTCTGCTTCTGTGAGGTTCCTCGCTACGCTCGGAATGACACGCGTGCTTGTTACTTGAGATCCGCAAACAACGTCGGGTGCGCTTCTTGATCGGCGAGCGCTCTCGCGCGTTGTTCGCGTTTTTCCATGATGAACTTGTCGAGCGCAGGATCGACGGGCAAGGGGTAATCGCCCGTAAAACACGCCAGACAAAAGCTATTCAATGGCTTTCCGGTCGCCCGCACCATGCCCTCGATATCGAGATAACCAAGGCTGTCCACACCCAGGTATTTGCAGATTTCTTCCATCGACATCTGATTGGCGATCAATTTTTCCGGATCGGGAAAATCGATGCCGTAATGACAAGCAAAGCGGTGTGGAGGACAGCTTACCCGTATGTGGACTTCCTTCGCACCCGCCTCGCGCAAGGTCACAACTCGCGCGCGCGCCGTTGTTCCCCGCACGATTGAATCATCCACGACCACCACGCGTTTTCCGGCGACCATTTCCTTGATCAAATTCAATTTCACTCGCACGTCGAAATCGCGGATGAGTTGGCTTGGCTGCAAAAACGTGCGGCCAATGTAGTGATTGCGGACGAAGGCGTGTGCGTAAGGAATTTTCAGTTCCTGAGCAAAGCCGAGGGCGGCGTAATTTCCGGAGTCGGGGACCGGTACAACAATATCTGCCTCGACAGGAAACTTGCGTGCGAGCTCGCGCCCCATTTCCATTCGGACTTTTCCAACATTAACGCCGCCGATCATGCTGTCCGGGCGCGCGAAGTAAACGTATTCGAACATGCAGAACGCCGGCCGTTCGTCCGGGAAAGGTCGCTCTGAGCGCAATCCGTTTTCGTCGATGATCAACACTTCGCCTGGTTCAATTTCGCGGATGAACTCCGCATGAATGAGATCAAAAGCGCAGGTTTCGGACGCGACTACATATGCTCCGTCAAGTTTACCGAGTGAGAGCGGGCGCCAGCCGAACGGATCGCGCACGGCGATGAGCTCGCGCTCACTCATGATGATAAGCGAAAATGCACCTTCGATTCTGCGTAGCGCCGATAACACGCTGGCGCCATTGTCGGCCGGCCGCGCCAGCAGGTGTAAAATGATCTCGCTGTCGGCAGTCGTCTGAAAAATGGAACCTTTGCGTTCCAGTTCGTCGCGCAAGAGATCGGCGTTGATTAAGTTCCCATTGTGCGCGATCGCCATTTGCCCGCGCACGCAATCGACCACAAACGGCTGCGCGTTTTTGATCGTGCTTGTGCCAGTGGTCGAGTAACGGGTATGGCCGATCGCGCGCGTGCCTTTGAGCTTCGCCAGTTCTTCCTGGCCAAAGACCTGCGAGACCAAGCCCATGTCTTTGTGCACCAGGAACGACGTCCCTGGGCCATTGCTCGTGACGATCCCAGCGCTTTCCTGGCCGCGATGCTGTAGCGCGAACAGGCCGTAGTAGGTCAGCACCGCCGCGTTTCGGTGCCCGAACACGCCGAAAAGCCCACATTCATGCCGCGGGTAAGCCTCGGCTTCGCCCGGCTCGACGATGTCGGTGCTGTCTGGAGAGATCACACTAAATAATCCACTAAATGAGGCGGCGTTCAAATGTTGCGTTCTAACGCGGCTTTCACAAGCTGGGAATTCTTTCCGTTTCACCTTCAACAGCCCGCCGGATGGCGTTAAACCAATCGTCGTAAAGATCGACAATCGGCCAGCGGAACGTTTTCTCGCTTATGCGGACTCGCAGCTCATCGCCGCCGACTTTGCCCAATTGCTGAGAGGGAACGCCGCGTTCTCGCAAGATCGACATCATCTTTTCGGCGTCATTCGCCGCGACGGAAATCACAATGCGTGACTGCGATTCGTTGAAGAGAATTTCTGTTGCCGTGTCGCTAAAATTAAGATCGACATCCACGCCCAAGAGACCGGACGGATTAAGGCAGCATTCGGTAAGCGCAACGGCGAGCCCGCCTTCGGAGCAATCGTGCGCGCTCTTCACCAGGCCTTCGCGAATTAAATCGCGAACTGCGTTTTGCACTTTAATTTCAAGTTCAAGATCGACACGGGGTGGGGGAGCTTGCTTGCGTCCGTGACAAATTTTTAAGAACTGCGACCCGCCGAGTTCGTTGCCGGCTTGACCGGCAAGAATGACCACGTCGCCGGCGTTTTTGAACCATTGCGTGGTAATATGCCGTTCTTCGTCAATCAAGCCGACCATTCCGATGGTCGGCGTTGGATCGACAACACCCGCCGGATTCTCATTATATAAAGAGACATTTCCTCCGATAACTGGCGTCCCGAATGCGCGACAAGCTTCGGCGATGCCTTCTACCGCTTCGTGAAGCTGCCAGAAGTTTTCCGGTTTATAGGGATTGCCAAAGTTCAAATTGTCGGTCACGGCCAGCGGTCTTGCGCCTGAACAGGTGAGATTGCGTGCCGCTTCAGCTACAGCGATTTTGCCGCCTTCGCGCGGATTGAGTGCGCAGTAGAGTGAATTACAGTCGGTCGTCGCAGCCAGAATTTTGTTTGCGTAGCGGACGAAGAAGACAGCGGCGTCCGATCCTGGTTTTACAATCGTGCCGTTCCGCACGGTGTGATCGTATTGACGATACACCCAATTCTTTGACGCAATCGTCGGGTCGCCGAGCAGTTGGCGCAGCGCCTCATGATTGTCGATCTTCGGAGCAGTCGCGAGATCGAACGGTGCAGTTTTTCGCAACGCCTTTGCCTCGCGTGAGTAAAGCGGCGCTTCTTCAGCGAGAGGTTTTGCCGGAATCTCTGCAGCAATTACGCCGTTATTTCGGACTCGCATCATGCCATCGTCCGTCACGTTTCCGATCTCGGCACAGGGCACATCCCATTTTTCAAAAACTTCGCGCACGATGTTTCCTTTCCCGCGTTTGGCGATGATCAGCATCCGTTCCTGCGATTCGCTCAACAGAATTTCGTACGGTGTCATGCCCGGCTCGCGTTTTGGCACTTTGGCCAAATCGATTTCAATTCCGCTGCCGGCACGACTCGCCGTTTCACACGTCGCACAAGTGAGACCGGCCGCGCCCATATCCTGAATTCCGGCAACGGCACCGCGGGCGAGTAATTCGAGACACGCTTCGAGCAATAACTTTTCCTTGAACGGATCGCCAACCTGAACGGCGGGACGATCTTCGCGCGATTGATCTGTTAGTTCGCGGGACGCAAATGCAGCCCCAGCAAGACCGTCACGTCCGGTCTCCGCACCAACGTAAAAGACTGGATTGCTCACGCCGCGCGCGGCGCCGCGTGCGAGCTGTTCATGCCGCAACACGCCGAGGCAAAAAACATTTACGAGCGGATTGCCTTCGAAGCTTTCATCAAAATAAATCTCGCCGCCAATCGTTGGGATACCGACGCAGTTGCCGTAATGAGCGATACCGCTTACGACCCCGGTAAACAAGCGCCGGTTTGCCGCGATCTTGGATGATTTCATCGGCTCGATCTGAGCCGGACTGGCATTTGAATCTCGTCTCACCGGCTCCGTTATGGGCCCGAAGCGCAGCGAGTTCAGGCAAAATTCGGGACGTGCGCCCATAGTGAAAATATCACGAATGATTCCACCGACACCCGTGGCCGCGCCTTGAAAGGGTTCAATCGCGCTTGGGTGATTGTGGCTCTCCATCTTAAATGCGATCGCCCAGCCGTCACCGATATCGACAACACCAGCATTTTCTTCTCCAGCGCGCACAAGAATATTGGGTCCAGTGGTCGGGAATTTTTTCAGCTCTCGTCGCGAATTTTTGTACGAGCAATGCTCACTCCACATGACGGAAAAGATTCCGAGCTCGGTGAAATTGGGCTCACGACCGAGGATTTTCTTGATGCGCTCGAATTCTTCGGGAATGAGGCCGTGTTCCGCCACGACATCCGGTGTGACAGCCGGATCGAGAGTCGGTTCGGCGTTAGTCATTGGCACCGCACCTTAGCGAATCTGAGGGTCTGCTCAATCGCCCAATTCATATATTGCTTCGAATAACATGGTCGTTGCCCGTCCGTAGAATCAGTGAGCCACGAAGCATGAATAGAACATCAACAGCAAGAAAGGGGGGTTATCGTGAAGAAAACAATTATCGTTCTCGCCTGCGCGCTGATCGCGCCACTGGCGTTTGCGCAAACAAGCGCGACCACAACGGAAACCACAACGAGTTCGCAAGGCACAGTAACCACCTACGAGCCTGGGAAAAGGATCGTTGTCCGCACTGAAAGGCAAGACAATCCGATTAGTTACGCCCTTGGCAAGACAGCCCATTATGTCAACAAAGCCGGCAGGAAAATCGACGAACATCTGATCAGGCCTGGAAGTCGCGTCATTGTTTTCACTTCGAGAGGCCAGATGCACGCTGCTAAGCGGGTAGTGCTTGACGAAGATTAAGCGAAAATAAATTCACAATTTAAGGGCGCGGAGTTTGCCGAATCCCTGCGGCCTTTGTCGGTGTGCGATTGGATGGTGAGGTGATTCAATCGAATACCTCGGCCCCAATGACAGTCAAACTCTTGACGGCCGCGCTAGGTAGCCGGCCACAAAATCCCCTGGCTACGAGCCCTGGGGAAGACGAACAACAAACAAGGGAGGCAATGATAGTGAAAAGAATAATGATCGCTCTCGCCTGCGCGCTGATCGCGCCACTGGCGTTTGCGCAGACGAGTACGACAACTACAGAACAAACGACAACGGCTACACAGCCAACAACGACAACAGAAACAACCACAACCTACACTGCCGGCACGGTAACTACCTATGAGCCTGGCAAGACGATTGTGGTTAAGAGCGACCAAGGGCCGGTTAGCTTCGCCCTGGGCACTGCCGCGCGAGTTGTGAACGGCGCCGGCCATGTCGTCAAATCAGCGCTCAGACCGGGTCAGCGTGTGCGCGTTTATTACACTGGCACGGGCGACACTCGGGCCGTGGAGCACGTAGTTGTTGAGGAATAAGCGAAAATAGTTCGCAAGCTCGAAGCCGCGGGATCCAGTGTGGATCCTGCGGCTTTTCATTTTCTACGTCTGGCGGAGAATAAAGATGTGGATCTCAGCACGATTGCGAATGTCGCGACTGCGCTCACCGTTATCACGGGGGTCGCTTTTGGGCTGATTGAAGCGCAGCGATCGCGAAGAGCGCGACAAGAGCGTGCGGCTTACTCTGCCGTCCAGGCACTTTTATCGCCGGAGTGGATGAAGTCGATGATTACGGTGCACAGTATCCCGGATGGTTCGAGCGCTTCGGCAATCGAAGCGGACGCGCGTATTCTGGAAGCGGCCCACTCGGTTGGCGTGATTCTCGAGGGCCTGGGATATTCCGTTTATGCGCGGATCGTTCCGCTGCGTGTTGTCGCGGACCTTGTTGGCGGTACGGTTCGTCTTGCGTGGCGGAAGCTGCGGCCCTACGTCGAAGAAGAGCGCCGCCGGAGCGGTTCACGCAAAACCTTTGAATGGTTCCAATGGCTCGCCATGCAGTTGGAGCGACATTCGCCAGGGAAAACTAACCTGCAGATGGGCGCCCATGAAGTCTATCAAGATTGGAAGCCATAGCCGGAGCGTTGCGGTTGCGTTTCGAACGTAAATCGTAGAGCGTTCCGCCATGGGGTTTGATTTGAAGGAAATCATCGCAGCGCGGCTGGGTGAGAATTATCAGCTACACGAGCGGCACGTTAACCGCACACTGGTGGCAGCGCAGCGCGTGATCGGCTTCGACAAAGTCTATGCGCGGGCGGAGGGCGCATACCTGTATGACATGGATAACGCCGCCTATCTCGATTTCCTAAGCGGCTACAGCGTTTTCAATATTGGGCGGAACCATCCTGTCGTGAAACAGGCGATTCGCGATGTGCTCGATCTCGATCTGCCGAACATGGTGCAGATGGATTGCTCGCTGTTGAGCGGCTTGCTTGCTGAAGCGTTAACGAAACGAACACCCCCGCATCTGGATGCGGTTTTCTTTTGCAACTCCGGCACCGAGGCTATGGAAGGCGCGTTGAAATTTGCGCGGGCGGCAACAGGTCGGAAACGAGCAGTTTCGCTGGGCAGCGCATTTCATGGACTGAGCCTGGGTTCACTTTCTCTGATGGGCTGTGAAAGCTTTACCGAAGGTTTCGGTCCGCTGATGGAAGGATTCGATGCGCGTGTGCCGATTGAGGACATTGAAGCGTTGGATCGGCAATTGTCGTCGCGCGATGTCGCGGCATTCATCATTGAGACCGTGCAAGGGAAAGGCTGCCAAACGCCGAAGACCGATTTCTTTGTTCGTGCCCAGGAGCTTTGCCGGAAATATGGAACGCTGTTGATTTCCGACGAAGTGCAGACGGGACTCGGTCGCACAGGTAAAATGTTCGGGTTTCAGCATTGGAATCTTGAGCCGGACATCATCACCCTGGCAAAGACGTTGAGCGGCGGCTACGTCCCGTGCGGCGCGATCGTGACCCGGCGCAACATTTATCAAAAAACATTTAGCCGGATGGACCGTTGTGTCGTGCACTCGACCACCTTCGGGCGCAACAACCTGGCGATGGCTTGCGGGCTCGCGGCGCTCGAAGTGATCGATAATGAAAATCTTGTCGAAAACGCGGCGAAGATGGGCGCGCTGCTAATCGAGAAAATCGATCAGTTGCGCACGAAACATTCCTTCATCAAAGAAGTGCGCGGCAAAGGACTGATGATCGGCATCGAATTTCATGAGCCGCACGAGTTCAAACTTAAGATGGCGTGGAAGTTGTTGCATAAGATCGACAAAGTGCTGTTTGCGCAAATGATCGTGACCCAGATGTTGAGCAAGCATCGTATCCTCACGCAAGTGGCCGGGCATGCGATGGATGTGATGAAGATCTTGCCACCACTCATGATCGGCGAGCGCGAGATCGATATGTTCGTGAATGCGCTGGACGACGTGCTGACCGAGTGCCGCAAGTTCCCAGGCCCGATGTGGGAGCTCGGAAATAATTTCGTCAAAGCAGCGCTCGGTTCGGGTCGGTCAGTCGAAACGCGGCCCACTGTTTCCGCCTAAATCTAGGCCTA
>QHON01000157.1 GCA_003218815.1 Verrucomicrobiota bacterium | reverse complement strand
CCTTCACGGGCGCTTCTCCGAACGCCATCGTGGCGATTTCGGTCAGCGTCAGCGTTTGGCCGTTCAATTCCATCGCGGCAAGTTAAACGTCGAACGCTCAATTTCCAACGTTCAACGTTCAATCTCAATTCTTGCGATGGTCACAGATCGTCGCTATAGAAAAAGAAAAAGGCCAGGTCGAACACGACCTGGCCTCTTTGCGCAAAATTGACCGCAGACAGCAAGCTTGGCGCCGAATCTATTTCCCGTATGTGGTCGGAGCTGGGGCCACTACTTCCTTGTGTTGCGCACAAGCACCTAGTCCCAAAGCAGTGACCAGTAAGGTCACAATCATGATCATTTTTACAAATTTCACTCTATCTCGCCTCCTTTCGAAGTTCGCGGGCGCAACGCTTTTTTCCATTTTTTCGGGTGTCTGCGATGCAAACGTTATTCCTCCATTATTACGTGTGCGCGCTTGTCGATAAGCATAAATAACTCTGCGACGTCAGCGTCTCACATCCGCGCACAGCCGTGGCTGTCTCCGGTACCGATTTTGTCTCCGTGTTTTGTGGCACGAATGTAAGTGAAGCGGTCGCGCGTATTGGTGTTGTGCTCGTCCAAACCATCGAGCATAAGATCCGCGATATGACCAAAGCCTCCGTTGGAGGAAGCGGATCGGCCGACAATAAACTCAGCCGCCCGATCTATTTCGCGTAACCGGTCGTGCCAGCACTGGTGGTCACTGCCTCCTTGTGTTGAGCACAAGCCCCCAGACCCAAAGCCGTGACCAATAAGGCCACGATCATAATCGTTTTCATTAATTTCACTCTATCTCGCCTCCTTTCCGAGCAGGTTGCTGTCATGTTCTAGGCGGGGAAGTTCGCGGGCGCAACGCTTTTTCTCCATTTTTCGCGTCTCTGAACTGCGAACGTTATTCCTCTATTATTACGTGTGTCCCTTCATCGACCAGCTTAAATAATTCTGCGACATCACCGTTTCGCATCCGCACACAGCCGTGGCTGTCTGGGATGCCGATTTTGTCCTCATGTTTTGTCCCGTGGATATAGATGAAGCGGTCGCGCGTATTGGCGTTGTCCTCGTCTAAGCCATCGAGCCATAAAATTCGCGACATAACCAAATCCTCGGTCGGAGGAAGCGGATCGCCGGGCTTGAGGGCCACGCGAGCACGGAAAACGGTGTCGCTCGGCATTTCGCCGCCGATTTTCTCTCCGATGCGGAACCGTCCAGTCGGCGTTTTCATGCTTCCTTCGTCAGTCCCGATTCCAAATCGCGAAGTAGAGACGGGATAATCCCGAATTGGCGTGTCATCTTTCTTCAGTGTAAGCCGCTGATCGCGAATCGAGATATGGATACTTGTCTGTGAAGTTTGCATCAAATCAGGCCGGCGATAGAATCCGGCTCCTGATGAAAGGTTATCACATCGCCGTCGTTGGCGCGACCGGCGCAGTTGGTGCGGAACTTTTGGGTGTGATCGAGAGAAGAAATTTTTCCGTCGCGAGCCTGCGCGCGATTGGTTCGGCGCGATCAAGCGGAAAATCCGTTCGATTTCATAATGATTCAATCCTGCTGGAAGAACTCACTGATCGTTCATTCGACAAGATCGACGTCGCGTTTTTCAGCGCCGGCGGAGAAATCTCGCGAAAATATGTTCCGATTGCCTGCCAGGCAGACGCGATTGCAATCGACAACTCGTCGGTTTTCCGGATGGAGCCCCACGTGCCGCTGGTTATTCCCGAGATAAACGCGGAAGATGTGCGCGGCCATCGCGGTCTCATTGCGAATCCAAATTGCACCGCAGCGATCGCATTGATGGCGATCTATCCGCTGCACCGGGTCTTTAGCGTGCGTCGTGTTTTTGGAGCCAGTTATCAAGCCGTCTCTGGCAGCGGTGCGCGCGCGATCAATGAATTGAGGCAACAGGTCGAAGACGCATCGCAAAATCGAGAGATGAGATCACAAATTTATCCGCATCCGATCGCTTTCAATGTTCTGCCGCATGTTGATTCATTTCTCGAGAATGGTTACACCAAAGAGGAGATGAAGTTTCAAAACGAAGGCCGCAAGATCATGCATTTGCCGGAGTTTCGGGCCTCCCTGACCTGTGTGCGCGTCCCGGTTTACCGTGCCCACTCAGTCGCGGTCAGCGCGGAATTTGAGCGACCGGTCCCAGTCGAACAGGCGCGCGAGGTTTTGGCAAAAGCGCCGGGAATCGAGTTAGTCGATGAACCGCAGAGCAATCGTTATCCCATGCCGCTAAGCGTCGCAGAAAAGGACAATTGTCAGGTGGGCCGCGTGCGTGTGGACTGCGCTTTTGAGAACGGACTTTCTTTTTGGGTATCAGGCGATCAATTGCTCAAAGGCGCAGCGCTAAATGCGGTCCAGATCGCAGAGTTGCTTTAAACTCCCTTTAGAAGCGGGCATGTCGCCCGCGGTCCGAAGCTAACCAGCGAGTCTCGCAGCCAACTCGATTGCCACTACTGCAATCCATGTACGCTAAACGGTCCCGGATTACTCCGGGACCGTTGTCTATCCCCAAATTTAAGTTTACGTCATTGAGGGCCAGGGGGAGTTGGAGAACCTTGCTCGCCTTTTTTCTTTCCGCCCTTCGGTTTCTCTTGCCCACCACCAGCGGGCGGTCCCCCGCCTGGAGCGCCGCCGGGTTGCGCGTAGGCTCCCTGGCCTTTCTGCTTTCCGCCGCGGGTTTCACCTGGAGCCGCACCAGTGGGGGGCGGAGCGCTGGGTTGTGCGAAGGCCCCTTGGCCTTTTTGCTTGCCACCTCGACTCTCATAGGGAGCCGCCCCCGTAGTCGGCGCAGCAGTTTGCTCAGTTCCACGGCCCCTATATTGACCCTGCGGCAGTTGATTTGCAGCACCCCCGGGCTGTTCCGGAGTAGGCTTGGCAACACCGCGTTCGAATTGTCCTTTGTGTTTACCCGGAGGTTGCGTTGCCTCCGGAGCGACTGGAGCCGCGCCCGTTTGTCCGGGCGATGGTGGGCTGGTTTCCAGCCTTCCTCTTCCTGGCCTGCCCCGCTCTTTCCCAGCCGGAGGACCACCTTGGATGTTTGGCGGAGCCGCTTCTGGCGGAGATGCTATCGGCGCGCCGCTGATACCGGGTTGAGGTCGTTCGCCGGGCCTGCCTTTACCTTTGCCCCTTTCAAACGGCGCAGCTGAAGTTGCCGGGGCGCCTGTAGCCGTTGGACTGGCGCCAGCGGTTGGTGGAGTCCCGGCTGGTCTGCCTTTTCCTCGGCCCCTTTCAAATGGCGCGGTGGGCGCCGTTGGCGAACTAATGCCAGCGGGAGATGCGGGAGGTGTTCCCATGGCGCCGGGACGGCCTGGCCGTTTCCCTCTTTCAGGTCCCGCAACCGGAGCCGTTGGCGCAGGCGAAGTAATGCCAGCTGGGGGAACCGTTGGAGAAATTCCGCCTGGGGCCCCCGCCGCGGTGGCTCCGGTTGGCGGTGGAACGTTCTTCGGGTTCTCGGTCTTAATTTTTTCCTTTAACTGCGCCGCATTAGCAACGCCAGCCCAACCTTTCTCGATCTTCGGCTGAGCGACTTTGGTCTTCACCGTCGGGGGCGCGATCGCTTGCGCTGGCTTGTTGATCTTTGCGGGAGCGGCAACCACGAGCCTATCTCCCTGCACTTTCGTCAATGCGCCGGATCTTGCAGCTACAGACAAATCGGCAGCTGGTTGACGCTCGAGCTTAAGACGCTGAATTGGCCGGCTGGAGCGCGCACTCAACGTGTTGTAATCGGGGCCATAATTATACACCACGTTGTTTTGAACCGTGATATTGGTCACGTTCACTGTTTGATCGATATAGGAAACATTCTGTGACGGCGCGAAAATACGGTCGCGCAAGACGGGCTCACCGATAAAACGAGCATCGATAAAATTGTAATAGGCCGGACCGATATCGAACTCAATGTCCACGCGAGCGCCGATAGGCCCTCCTGAATAAAC
>QHON01000046.1 GCA_003218815.1 Verrucomicrobiota bacterium | reverse complement strand
TGCTTCATCGTAAACGCGAATCACGGCATCATGTGAACGGCTGTAAAACTTAGCGTAGCCGATTGCATTGCTGATTGCATCCGGCTCGCCGTACCACACGCGACCGAACGGCAGCGCATTGGAAATTAGATCAACGCCGCGCTTATCTTTGAGCCGGAGCGAGCAGCGGGCGGGAGCGTCGGTTTAACCGCGCCGGTAAAGTTTGAATATTCCCAGCCCAACGCACGTCCGTTTTCGAATCACGGTAAAACGATGAAACGATATCTTTTAATCATGCTGGGCGCTCTCTTTTGCGCAGGCGCATTTACGCCGACGACGACGAAGGCGGGCGTCTTTATTGAAATCGGCGACCGCCCTTACTACTCCCACGGGCCGTGGTATTGGCATCATGGTTATCGATGGTATTGGAGGCCGGGACATTGGGGATGGCGTTACGGTCATAGAGTCTGGATACACGGGCATTACGCTCGTCGTTAGAAATCTGGCCCAGTTTCAGCGGCATGGCCGCGGACAGCTGCTCGTGTCGTTGCCTGATTGGGTCGGGCAAGATTGAATGGCTCATAAGGTGACGAAATTCACACAACGCGCGTGCGCGCGTTAAAACGCTCGGAGTCCCTCAGCCACTGTCTTACCTGCTCCGAGCCTTTTCAAACGCGGTTTTAGGCTGATGCGACGACAAACCATTAAACGCGAGGAAAAGGAGATTGCTGCTTGCTGGGTTGCGCATAGTCTGCTCTAGCGCAGCATGAAAATTGGTTTTGCTCAAGGTTTTGCTCAAATTAACCCTACCGTCGGGGATCTGAGTGGCAATTTTGAGAAGATTATCGGCGCTTACGAGCGTCTCGCGGCCGCTGGCGCGGAGCTGGTCCTAACACCGGAGCTAGCCATTCCCGGATACCCGCCGCAGGACCTTGTCTTCAAATCGCGCTTTGTTCCGGAGAATCTCCAAGTCCTCGATAAGCTTCATGCGCGCGTGGGAAACACGGCTTTGCTCCGCCGCTCTGCTCGAGCGCGGCAAACCGATCCGCAAAGCGCACAAGTCGCTCTTACCTACTTACGATGTCTTCGATGAAGATCGTTATTTTGAACCGGCTGGCCGCGTCGAACCATTTGATGTGTGCGGCAAAAGAGTCGGCATAACGATTTGCGAAGATATTTGGACGGAACATTATCTCCCGCGACCGCTTTATGATGTCGAACCGGTGCGCGGTCTGATCGACCAAGGCGCGGAGATCATCGTCAACTTAAGCGCGTCGCCGTTTACTTTGCACAAGCCGGCGATCCGCCGCGAAATGGTCGGCGCGCTTGCCCGCGCTTATCAGCGGCCGATCTGCTACTGCAACGCGGTGGGCGGCAACGATCAGCTGATTTTCGATGGAAACTCAATCGCGGTGAATTCATCTGGCGAGCTGATCGCGCAACTGGGGAGCTTTCGGGAAGACGAGGCCATCATCGACACGGACGCAGCTGCCGTAATTGAATTTCGCGAAGGGAAAACGGCGGAGGAGCTCTTTTCGGCGTTGTCGTTAGGCCTGCGCGATTATTTGCGAAAGTGCAATTTCAAATCCGCCGTGCTCGGTTTGAGCGGCGGGGTGGACTCCGCAGTGGTCGCGGTGATCGCAGTGGACGCCCTCGGAGCGGAGAACGTGATCGGAGTTTCCATGCCGAGCCCGTATTCCTCGCGTGGCAGCATTGACGACGCGCTCACAGTCGCGCGCAATCTTGGGATCAAATGTCTCGAGATTCCAATCACAAATGCATTCACAGCTTTCAAGTCCGAGTTCGCAGAAATTTTCAAGGAACTTCCTGAAAACGAAACTGAGGAAAACATGCAGCCGCGCCTGCGCGCGATGACGCTAATGGCGCTTTCAAACAAGTTTGGTCATCTGTTGCTCACCACTGGAAACAAAAGCGAACTCGCCGTCGGTTATTGCACAATGTACGGCGACATGGCGGGCGGGCTCGCGGTGATCAGCGATGTGCCGAAAACCATGGTTTACGAGCTGGCGCGCTGGATCAACTCCGACTATTCATCGCGACGAGGACGGAAAGGCGACCCGCCTTCGGTCGCCGCGGCGACCTCCGGCGCGGCAGGGATCATTCCAAGATCAACAATCGAAAAGGCGCCAAGTGCGGAGCTAAAGCCGAATCAAAAAGACCAGGACACGCTTCCGTCCTATGAAATTCTCGATGAAATCTTGCGCCTCTATGTGGAAGAGAATCTCAGTGCGCGCGACATTGTCACCCATGGATTTGACGAAAAGACGGTGCGCTGGGTGCAGCGACGCGTCGATCTCAACGAGTACAAAAGGGAGCAGGCCGCGCCTGGACTGAAGGTAACAAGCCGCGCGTTCGGCGTCGGCCGTCGGATGCCGATCGCACAAAAATATGTCGATTCGAATTGAGAGTTTTGCACCGTGCACTTCATCCCTGCCAAAGGCTCGAAACTGTTCCGCAGCCGTTTTATTTGATTGAAGTTCCGCTCTTTCTCAGGTTATACAGGAGGAGGTAGCTATGTTCACCAGAGATCTGAGTGCGAACGTCCCGTTATACGGGCAGGAGCAATGCATTTGGTGTGGAGCGGCCAGCGGCCAAATGGCTCGCAACGGCTATCCGAACCCTGCGGATCGTCTCTTCTATGCACAGGTGGATGTGTGGAATACGATTCAGGTCCATAACAGCACGAGCCCGGCGGACAGCGGATGGGCAACGGACCCGCACGGCCTGACCGGATGTCTTCAGGCATTAAACAATCCCGCTGGAGTTCATTGGGTGGAGTTTGCTAACTCGGACCGGGATACAGTGCTTTTTGACATCCTCTTTTGGATGAACGTGCGGCAATATCCAAGCCCGGTGCTGATCAACCAAGGTGGCCATTGGGTAGACATTGTCGGATATGTGACAGATGTCGAACCAGTGGGGGGAAGCAGTCCTGTGCTGCAAACAATCTCGGTTCACGACCCGGAACCTCATAACGTTGGCACGAGCAGCACGTTTTCGGCAGCACAGTGGTTCGGCGGACCATGGAACGGGGCGGTCATCTATACAGGCACATGGCTCAACCAATATGTTGCCGTGATTGAACCGCCACTGCCAAAAGGTAAAGTTCATGTGAAACAGGTGAAACGAACCGGAAAGAAGTTGCTCTCCCCTAAACGAGCGGCGGAGTTTGCCAAAAGATGGATCAGGGAGTTCGCATTAGAGCACCAGCCTAAGTATGCGATCCTCCATCGCGAAGACGTGCTTCCTTTAGACCCTATGCTTGTCCGGGAGGGCATTGGGCGCAGCGGCGCCAAGAACGTTCCACATTACTACATCGTGCCTTTCGGGTTCCGTCACGAGTTTGCCGAGCGCGGGTCGCGGCTTGCGCGCGCGTGTGTGCTCGTGAATGCCTTCACCGGAGCGTTCGAAGAAGTGACCACCTTCGGCAAGCCCATCCGCTACCTCGCTAAGGAAGAGGCGCTGGCGATAGTCGCATCGGCGATGCAACGCGATACCAAAGAGTTGAAGAACACCGAGGCGACGCTGACGTTTCAGCCCGGCGACATCACCCACATACGCACGTATCCATTCTGGCAGGTGACAGTGGGAAAGAGAAAGGTTTATGTGGATCAGCTAGGCAAACTCTATGGCAAGTTTTTGCCGAGCATTCCCGGCGATTAAGACGTATTCGCCGCTTACCTGATGCTCTTGCTGGCGTTGCTCGGGTCACGCTCTTCGCAGATCTCTGATCCGACGCCAGATCAAGTTCTTCGTGCTGGTGATGGCAGTATTACCCTTTTGCCCGAAGCATCCGCCTCACCGGTGCCGTGAAGGCTACCAATTACGCTCAATGGAGCCTTTCTAGGTAGAATCAGTACATTCAAGCATAGCGCGCAACCCACTGGGCAAAGCTTGGCCAGCTAACGACCTCGCGTGAAGGGGAGCGCCGATTAAGGCGCTCCTACTCCACGCGATTGTTAGAATGGCGCCGCAAACCCGGCTAAGGAACAAGGGCCTGTGGCTCGCCGTAGATAAAATCATCCATGGCGACGACATCCAGATTGGGTACTTTCAAGATGCGATTGCCAGAGGTAATTCGGACCAAAAAGACGCTGGCTGTGTCAAACCCGACTCCCAGGAACGAAAGGCCTGCGCGTGGTGTAGGCTGAGGCAATACGTTCCGGCTGAACAGCAGGTTACCGCCAACATCGAAGTATTCGATCTTCGTGCTATTGCCAACATTCACGTCGGTGAATACGACGCCGAATCCTTTGACCGTTGCCGATTGGGTAGAATTGACTCCAGCCTGTCCGCTCGGCACAAAGAAAAGGTTTTCCGTGATGTTGCTATTCAAGGCGGTGAAGAGCTTCTGCGGACTGAACGTGCTAAAGAGCGCGGGATAGACAGGGTTGATATTTCCAAACCTGACCGGAGTGAATGTTGGGTTTACAAGGTTGGCGCTCACCTCAAACCCTGTTCCTGGAGTGAAGAATACGATCCCGCGCGGCGAGTTTTTGTTGAAGAAATTCGCCGGCAACAGGTGCGGTGCGGAGAAAGCGTCTGGAACCCCGTCCCAGTTGATCTCACGGTGGCCGGTGGCAGATGGGGGACCTGCTATGTTGTTGGGGTTTCCCAAAAAATTCCTGAAGGCGTCTACCGCGGTCTGGATATCTGCTGGGGCGGCACCGGACGCTTCGAACACCTGCGGAGGAGCTGAAGCAGCCACTGGGTTGAGAATGAGTGTTAAGCCAAGTGTGGCGATCGCCAGCGAGAGCGAATGTCTTTTCAAGATATTTATGGATTGCATAGGTTTAATTAAGATTGAGGGTTGAGTTGTTGTTGTTCGCTGATGAGATGAACCAGAATCCTTTTTGTTCCCGACAGCGAAACGATCTGAGACCCGATCACTGGTGGATCAACAATGTCGTTACTATTTCTTCTTTCGCTGCGGGAACAAACGTCCCCCTGAGGACTCTTATCTAGATGCGTTGATGGCGATATGTCCGTCGACCCGGAGTTTGAAACGTTAGTGAAACTTTACTATCAAGACCTTTACCGATTCGGCTTCAGTCTCACCCGAAATGAGGCTGATGCTTGTGACCTTACCCAGGAAACTTTCTACATCTGGGCGAACAAAGGACATCAGCTCAAAGATCTAGGGAAGGTGAAAGGCTGGCTCTTCACTACATTGCATCGGGAATTCCTCCAGATGTCCCGGCGTCAGGAGCGCTTCACCGATGAACCTATCAGCGACGTCGTGCAGGATTTTCCTCAGGTATCTGCCGACGTCGTCAACCGGATAGACGCGCAAACGATGCTCAAAGTTCTCGGCCAAATTGACGAAGGTTATCGCGCTCCGCTCGTCCTATATTACAGCGAAGATTTATCTTACAAGGAGATTGCTGACGTGTTAGAAATTCCGCTCGGTACCGTGCAGTCGCGAATTGCACGCGGCAAAATGCATCTTTTTCAGCTCTTAACCGAAACCAACCATTCATCCTGCCAAAGCAAATGAATACGAGTGAAGCCAAAGAGAGGCTGGTGCTTTATCGCGGGTCAATTGATGACGCCGATCCACAATTTGAAGAAGCGCTGGCGCATGCTCGCCGCGATCCGGAACTTGCGGAATGGGTACGCGAGCAACGCAAATCTTACGACACCATCCGATCGAAACTTCGTGAAATTGAGCCGCCAAGCGATCTCGCTGAGAAGATCATCCGCAAACGGCCGATTCCATTTCGTCGAGGCTGGACCCAAATATTGAAGCTTGCCGCAGCGATAATTATCTCGGCCAGCATAACTGCGGTTTCACTCAAACTGTGGCAGCGCGAAAGTCACCGGCTTGTCCAAGGGAAGGAGATTGTCGTGAAGGGCGAGGTGCTCGATATGACTTGTTACATTGCCTACAACATGAGCGGGCCGGAGCACGCTGGGTGTGCTAGAGACTGCATCAAGCGGGGATTGCCAGTCGGCATCAAGGCTACTGATGGGAAGGTCTATCTTTTGGTTGGGACTAATTGGAGGCGCCGCGAGTCCCTGAATAGTCAGCTGGCAGAATATGCGGCTAAGACTGTTACAATCAGAGGAAAGGAAACAATGCGCGACGGGTTCGCGCAACTCCAGGTCGAAGAGATTCGAAAATCCTGACGGCGATTAGAGTCGAGCGATTCAAATAAACTGCACCGTGCAGGAATCGAACCTGCAACCCAGTGATTAAGAGTCACTTGCTCTGCCAATTGAGCTAACGGTGCCTAGTAGTCTTGAATTTTCGAATCTCGAATTTCGAAAGTTTAAGAGTCTTGGCAATGCGAAAAATTACGCCTGCGTATGGCGCGCGTAGTGTCTCTCCACCCCTTTTGGGAGCAAGCGTTTGCGACCGCGTTGCCGCCGGCGGGCCAGCGTGGCACGACCGGCTTTTGTCTTCATCCGCGCCCGAAATCCGTGCTGGCGTTTGCGCGTTCGCTTTGATGGTTGGTAAGTCCGTTTCATAAAACCGAAAAATAATTTCGGCGCGTTTTGAGAGCGATTACAGTAGGAATGGGCGCGGCATTGTCAATCGGGGCACGGCGATGTGAATGTCGATCCCATCATTCCAAGATTGCCAGCACCTCCAATTTTTGGAATAATCAACGCCAACCGTGAGCGCAAATGTTGTAATCGAACCGGCAACAGAGGCCGACTTGGACGAATTGTCGGAGATGCTCGGCGAACTGTTTGCCCAGGAAAGCGATTTTCGCCCGGACAAAGAGAAACAGCTTCGCGGTCTGCGCTTGATTTTCGAACAACCAAGCCGTGGCCGTGTTTTTGTGCTGCGACGTGACGGGGTCATCGTGGGCATGATTAATTTGCTCTTTACGATCAGCACAGCTGAAGGCGGGTTTGTCATCCTACTTGAGGACCTGGTGATCCACAAAGAGTACCAGGGTCATGGCTACGGTTCAAAACTCCTCGAACACGCGATCAATTTCGCGCGGCAGAAAAATTTCCTTCGTATTACTTTGTTGA
Organism: Verrucomicrobiota bacterium; assembly: GCA_003218815.1. Taxonomy (GTDB): domain Bacteria; phylum Verrucomicrobiota; class Verrucomicrobiia; order Chthoniobacterales; family UBA10450; genus Udaeobacter. The sequence goes on along the minus strand of QHON01000046.1, from coordinate 6,986 downwards.
CTGATCGGCCGGAGAACCTGGCGCAAGAATTTTTCCGGCGGCACGGCTTCCACGAGTCTTCCATGATACCGATGCGATTACTGATTACACCTGAAGGCGAACAGCCACAGTCATGACAAGGCGCGTCAATCTCGGGTGCAGTGGCAGCTAGCGCTGGCTGCGATGATCCATGTTTTGCAGGCGACACGCCTGCCTCTACAGTTTTTGCTTGTCGATCCAGGCGCTCAGTTGATTTGCGAGTCGTTTTTTGAATTCCGACCGGAACTGAATTTCATCGACAGCTTTTGCCACGTCGGTCGCACTCTCAGCAGGCAAATTGAGTTTTGCGTAAACCTTTAATTCGTCGGCGCGGGAATCGTCCGAGAAGAAGGTGAACAGACTAGGCGCGTACCGGTTTGCCCCGAGCGCGTCGGTCTTCGCGAGCAGCGCTTTCATGTTCGCTTTAGCAAAATCCCACGCAATCTCCGGATGGTCGCTTTCACGAGCTACTTTCGAAACAAGAAATACCGCGCGGCTTGTTGGCAGCTCATCGGTGAGCGCAATTGGTAGTGTTTTCTTCACCAGGGTGGAATCGATCGCGCCGGCCAACGCGTCGTAGTAATTTTGTTTTTCCTCGGTGCTCGTCGTCTTCAGACCGAGCTCGTGAAGCTGGTTCCAAGTTGCTTCGTCGGCGTAACGGCCGACGACCGCAAGAATTGGCGGACGAAGATCGGGTTGGAGCGATTGTGGGTTTGAAAGATATTTCTTAAACCGCTCACGACAGCTCGCGACGATTTCTTGATCGTTCAAATCTCCCAGCGCGTTGATTAAACTCGCCCGCAAGTTTCCGGCAGTAGCTGGCTCACCGTCTTTGAGATCCCAGCCCAGCGCGTCAAAGGTCGGCCGCAAGATCGATCGCGCGTAGGCTTGAAATTTTTCCCGTTCCGGGCGGCCAATGAGCAACCGGTTAATAAAATCCAAGACATTGATGATCTGTTCACGCTCGGCGAGCTCGGTCGACGAAGGTAATTTATCGACCAGTCCGAAGTAGCCTGAGACAGACGCGCGGTTGGCTTGGACGAGCGCCCATGCGTCGCTCAGGAGATTGACGCGATCTTCAACGCCCATCTGAGGCAGTGTTCGCAGCAATGAGTTCCAGGATGGCTCGTCATATTCGACACGATAATTTCCTGCGCCTTTTACATTCAATTTGAGCGCGCGATCGGCTGGAATATTCTGCAGGCGCTCGCTTTTTCCGGTCATCAGTAAGCTGGCAGGAGCTTCCCCGATGATCGAATAAGTTAACGGAATTTTCCATTCGAGTGGTGGCGCATTCTTGAAATTGATCGTGAAGCGTTCTTGCGTGAGCGAGACCTTGCCGCCTTCGCCTCGCTTGACTTTCACCATGGGAAATCCCGGTTGCTCGGTCCAACCTGCTGCTATTTCAGCGATCGGTTGACCCGACGATTCTGAAAGTGCGTTCCAAAGATCCGCGGTGGTGGAGTTCGAATATTTATGCGCGGCGACATATCGACGAATGCCCTCGCGAAAAACATCTTCGCCGACAAAACTCTCGAGCATCCGAAGAAATGACTGGCCCTTTTTGTAGGTGATGTCGTCGAAAGCACTATTGGCTTCGGCTTCGGTCGCGACTGGCTGCTGAATCGGATGCGTTGTCGATCTTGCGTCGCCTTCCATCGCTTGCTCCTTGGCGATACCGACGCGCCGTGTGGGATCGCGCGGTAAATTCCTTCGCAGCCAAACTTCCCATTGCGGATTGAAATGCGCCGTGCATTTCGTGCCCATCCAGGAAGCGAATCCTTCGTTGAGCCAGAGATTGTCCCACCAAGCCATTGTCACGAGATCACCAAACCACTGATGCGCGACCTCGTGTGCAAGCACTTCATAGATATCTTGCTTGGTCTCGGCAGAAGAGTTTTTCGGGTCAAACAAAAGCGCGGATTCGTAATAAGTAATGCCGCCCCAGTTTTCCATGGCGCCGCCGAACCCACCGGGCAGAGCGATTTGATCCAGCTTCGGGAGCGGATAAGGCGCACCGAAATAATCATTGTAGTATTTCAGAATCTGCGCCGTGGCTTCGAGTGCGTAGCGGCCCAGCTCGGCTTTGCCTTTTGTTGTGATCACGCGGATCTGCGTGGGTCCACTTCGCGATTCGATGAGATCTAGTTCGCCTGCGACGAAAACATTGAGATAACTCGACATCGACGGAGTTGCGGCAAAGCGTATCTCCTTTCCCTCCGCGATTTTTTCCTCGCTCTCAATCGGCATGTTCGACACGGCAAGCCAGTTTTCCGGCACTACTGCCGTCAGTTGAAATCGCGCGCGAAAACTGGGCTCGTCCCAACATGGAAAGAGACGCCGTGCGTCGGTCGCTTCGAACTGCGTGCCGAGAGCAATCTTTTTCGCGCCTGTGCCCTGTTCCTGATATCGCATGTAAAAAAGTCCCTGGCCTTGCTGATTGATCTTGCCTGAAAAGGTAAGCGCGAGCGTGTGGTCGCCGGCAGAAAGTTCCGAGGGCAGCTCGAGCGTGAGTAGCTCGGCTTTCTCGTCGATCTTGATTGCAGACTGCGGCAACGCCTTGCCATCAACAGATGCGCGTGTGATTGCGACTTCGAGCGCGTTCAACACAAGCTGATGAACTGAGCTGTGCACGCTCAGCTTCACCGTTTCCGTTCCAGTGAACATCAACTTGTCGATGTCGGGAACGATCCGAATGGAATATTCCGTCGGGACGACCTCTTTCGGCAGCTTTCCCGGTGTTCTTGCAAACTCGAAAGGTTTTTCTGCATGGATGGTAGAGCGGAGCATGATAAAAAATAGACTAGCGAAAAAAAGAAGCGGGGCGCGCATTTCCCGCACTAAACAACCCGTGCCGAAGAATTGCATCTGCAAAGGTGGATCGGCCTGTCCGCCGACGATGCTAGTTAATGCGGCTTTCGCCACGATTAGGATTATTTAGCACCGAGCGTGAAACGCTCAATCCACCGCATTCACTCCACAACGAGCACCAACAGCAGTTGTCCACTCCCAACCTGCGGCCCTTTGATCACGAGCGGACTCCGCTTGCTCAACTTGGCGTCTGTTTCGAGCAAAAGCTCTTTCTCCTTGTACAATTTCAGGTTCAAAACATAACCAGCTTCGCTTTCGCCTCGTGCATCGACACGTAGCCCAAAAAATTTGCTGGTTGCGAGCCAGTCTTCCTGACCGGTTTTGAGTGTCTTGCTCGACTGGCCGATAACCTGAAACTGGTTATAACCGAAAAGGTCCTTCAGAATCCGCTCGATCCGAGTCAATTCCGGCGGGATCGATTCCGGTTGCGCAACATTTTCCGCGATGACGAGTCCACTCCAAACGGTTTCCGCCGCATGTAATCCCGGCGCTGCGCTGATGATCAGCGCGATAAAAGCGGTCACGAACGGGAGCGAGCGGACCATGAGCCGTTATTTGGCTGCGTAATCCGCTGGCAGCGACTGTAATCCCTCAGTCCAGAGCACCGTTACCCGGTCCCCTTTTGCCTCGAACATCGAAATGGTCGCATTTGGGCTTACAACCGGATCAACGCGCGCGTTTAGAATCTGCGAGAGGTATTGCGACTGCTCGGCTGGATTCTTCTCCCGCATAACGAAAACGGCGAAAACGAAAAAGAGTGCTAGCGAAGCCGTTCCGGTCCAAAACAGCCGACGAATTGTCCACCAGGTAGGAACCTCGGCAGCCTGCTCCCGAAACGGCTCGACATTTTCGCGCGCGATTCTCTCGCGGAGCTGATGGCTGAAGAACTCTTCATTTGCTATCACGTGCGCGCCGAGTTCGCGTTTCAAAAGAGCGCCGAGCTTTTTCGCATCGCGCTTTTCCAATTTAGCTGCAGCTTTGTCGGGAAGCGAAGCCTCGAACTCGATCAACTCTTTTCCAGTGAGCTGACCGTCGAGCCAGGCCGTCCACTTTTCTTCAAATGTTTTCATAAACGTCCCTCAATAAATTTTGCAATTTCTTGCGCGCATAAAACAAGCGCGACATCACCGTGCCAATCGAACAGCCAAGCGTTTCGGCAATCTCGTGATATTGCATCTCCTCAATCTCCTTCATTAAGATCACAGCGCGATGGTCGGGCGAGAGTTGCGCGATGGCGTTGTCAATGCGCGTCCGGGTTTCGGACCGCTCCATTATCTCGTAGGGCAACGCGCCCGCTTTCGGCGCTGTTTTGGATGCGGGATCGATTTGTTTCGCCTGAATCGCATCGTCAAATTCTGCGCCCAGCCCTTTCACCTGTTTTTTCCGCAGCCAATCGATCGTCACGTTCATCACAATCCGATAGATCCACGTATAAAAGGAAGAGCGCCCGCGAAAGCGTTTAATCGACTTCCACGCTTTTACGAAGCTATCCTGAGCCAGATCCCAGGCGTCCTGCTCATTATGGACCATGTTGTAAATCATGCCGAATATCCTTGTTCGGTAGCGAGTTACTAGCTCGTCGAATGCCTCGGGGTCACCGGCCTGGCAACGCTTCACCAAGTCCATTTCCGACACATCGGCCTGAGCCAGAGTCGCTTCCGTTTGCATAATTGGACGGAACTAGCCGCCTTTCATTCAACAGCTTTAGCGGCTGCCGAATCGCCGTCGCCACTCGCCACGGTATTCCCCCATTAGGGTGATGATTCCGTCACGTACTTGGAAGAGCCGCTGCTGCAGCACCGAATGCTGCGCAGGGGTAATCAACTTCTCAGCCAAAAGTTGCCTTGCCGAGTCCATTGAAATCGTGATCGCCTTCAGCGCGCGCTTCAAATACGCAATGGTCATCCCGATTTCATCGACATCATCATCGCTCAAGGCCGCGGCCAGTTTTGCGCTCGCCAGAGCCGAGTGGGTTGCCAGTTTCACCGCCGCCGGTTCGTTTTGTAGCGAAGGATCTTCATCGAAGAGTTGATCGATCCAAACCGTCAGTGCGAACGCGGCGCGATAGAGATTATGATCTTCGAATGTGTCGAATGACGGCGCCCGATCTGTGCCGGGAGGGCTCTCTTCCGTGAGCTCCTCATCCCACAACGCATCGCCTTCCGTGCTCCAATCTCTCTCGTCCAGTAATTGCGTCCAACCCATTTCCCGGGCGATGATCTGATCGCGTTGCGGATCGTCGAGATATTTTTCCAGTAACTGCATGTACTGCTCGGTCTTGTGGTCCTGTTGCTGGAGAAAACGCTCCCAGTCGTATTCGTCCCACATGGGTTCGGACTCGCCCTCGTAACCGGCCATACTCGACTAAAGGTCAGCTTCCGCTTCCGCGCAAAAGATTTCAAATCGTGACACGGACATCCTGCCTGTTTTTTCGTCGCCTGGAAGGCGATGCCACGTCTTCGCGCTTGGTTTGCAATCGCAATTGTCCGCAGGCCGCATTGATGTCGTGGCCTTTCTCGTAGCGCAGCGTCGCCGCGACTCCGTGCTCGCGTAAGATCGACAAGAACTTTTCCTGTCGATTCCGCGACGGCCGCGACCATTCCAGACCCTCAACCGTATTGTATGGAATCAAGTTTACTTTTGCCGAGAGTCGATGTGCATGTTTTGCCAGAATATGCGCTTGCTCGTCAGAGTCGTTTACGCCCGCGATCAAAATATATTCGAACGTGAGCCGCTGTTTCTTGCGGGCGACGTAGTAATCGCAAGCTGAAAGCAATGTCTCGACGTTGTAACGCCGATTGATCGGCATGATTTGATTGCGAACCTCGTCGGTTGCTCCGTGCAAGGAAACCGCGAGACGGATTTGAAGTGGCTCATCGGCCAGTTTACGAATTTGCGGGGCCAGACCACTGGTCGAAACGGTGATGTGCCGCGCGCCGATACCGAGACCCCATGGCGCGTTGATGATTCGAATTGCGCGCATCACGTTCTGCAAGTTTGCGAGGGGTTCGCCCATTCCCATGAAGACAATGTTGTCGATCTTCTCGCCGCTTTCCCGTTCCGCCGTGATAATTTGATCGACAATTTCGTTCTCCCTCAAATTGCGCGAGAATCCTTCCAGACCGCTCGCGCAAAATTTGCATCCGTAAGCGCAACCCACTTGGGTCGAAATGCAGATTGTCCTGCGGTCCGATTTTTGTCCGTACAATGCTGGCGAGGCTGGGATCAAGACGGATTCGATCAGGTTTCCATCACCTAAACGAAAAAGAAATTTTCGCGTCGTGTCGCGCGAACCGAGAACACGAACCACGTCCAAGCGGTCGAAACCAAAGAGCTTTGCCAACCGCCGGCGCAGTTCGTGCGGGAGATCGGTCATATTTTCAAATGACTCGACTCGCCTTTTGTAAAGCCAATCCGCAATCTGCCTGCTGCGATAACTTGGCTCGCCTAACTCGCGAAACTTCTCGCCCAGCTCTTCCAATTGCAAAGACTTGATGTCACGGAGCGCATTCGTCACGATTGAAGCTACCGGGCCAGCGAAGCCGCAGCAAATTAGCCTGACAAGCGCCATGGTTAAACGGATCAATTTCGTGCTAGAGATAACGTAATTCGCGGTTAACTTTCTGACGTGAAACGCTTGGGAATTTCAGCTGCTTTAGCTTTGGCAATCGCATTTCTGGTCCCTGCGTGCGCCTCGCACGATGAAGTGAGCAGTGACGGGTCCGGCTCACAAGCAGCCAGGGTTCCCGGTGAAAAGGTTTCTGACGAAGGAGCTCTTACTCCTGGAGCTGCCGGGTCGAGCGCGAGTGTTCACTGGTGATCGTGGGTGGTCGCGGGGACTAAATTCTTTTTACAAGCGGCTGCTTTGTAGGCTGCGAAATTCTGCTTGATCGCTGAGTGACTCAGCTAAGTATGTGCGACGATGCAAAAATCGCGAAGCCCGCTCACTCTTGGCTGGGAAGCGGCGCGCGCGAATGCGGTCCCGGCGTTGATAATTCAAGCGTTCATGCTCGCGCTTTTGATCGCCTATTACACCAGTTACACGGCAGAGGCGGTGCTTTCTCAACTTGCCGAATTTAAACGTTCACACGGGATTC
>QHON01000045.1 GCA_003218815.1 Verrucomicrobiota bacterium | reverse complement strand
CAATGGAATTGAAAACCGGCGATCCCGCGCGAGCAAAAATGCGCCAACCGCCAGGACAAAAAGATGCGTGATGGAAAGAGCAGCAGCCTGCTGGGGAAACGTGAGAGGAAATTTCCAGATGATCACGACGGCCGTATTTACAAAAAGCGAAAAAGTTCCGTACTGAAATTCGCCGGCGAGATTGCCGCAGACCCAGGAATAGGGACTCAAGAGCGGCCAATCGCCTTCAGACCAGCTGCGCGCGACATCGGCGAATACGGGCAGGACTGACAATTCATAATCGTCATTCCAAAAAACGAGTGGATCGTGCCAGAGCAGGAGTAGGCAAAATCCGACGACGATCAGTCCGGCACCGATGGCGCCAAAAAAACTGTAGGGCGTCTGTGTCAGACGCCAGGTACTTTCGATGTCGCCTGGTTCGCGGCGTTTCACAGAAACGCCCTACAAAACCACGGGCTTGCCTTCAGTCATGACGAGGACCTTCTCCTCGATGCCGTGCTCGCGCGCGGACGCAAGCAATCTTTCCGGAGGTTCATGGAGCGGCTCAAACCCGAGGCGAAAAGTTCCGTAATGCATCGGTACCAAAGTTTTAGCGTGAAGTTCGAGGAAAGCTTTCACGGCCTCTTCCGGATTCATGTGAACTTCGCGGCCGGTTGGTGCCTCATAAGCGCCGATCGGAAGCAGGGCGATGTCGATCTTGTAGCGCTCGCCGATTTCTTTGAACCCGGGGAAATAAGCGCTGTCGCCGCAATGAAAAATCGTGCGGCCATCCATCGCGATGACGAATCCGCCGAAGTCGCGATGTAAATCTGCAAGAAATCGCGCGCCCCAGTGATGACACGGCGTAAGCGAAATCTTGAGGGGTCCAAGTTCCACTGTCTGCCAGTAATCGAGCTCGTGCACAATGTGGAAACCAAGATCATGCACCAGATTTCCCACGCCTATCGGCACGGCAATCGGCTGATCGGCAGCCACGCGCCGCAATGTGCGCCGGTCCAGATGATCAAAGTGGGCATGCGTCACGAGAACGAAATCGATCGAGGGTAAGTGATGAATTTCGAAACCCGGCTGCTTCAGTCTTTTAATCACTTTGAGCCACTTCGACCAGATCGGATCAATCAAGACATTAACCTCGTGCGTTTGAATCAAAAACGAAGCGTGCCCAATCCAGGTGATGCACACTTCGCCTTCCCGGATTTTCGGAAATTGCGGCCGCGCATGATTGCCAGCGCGCTTGGTGAAAAGCGAAGGAATCAGGACGCTGGTCAGAAAATTGCGCTTGTGCCAGTCGGCTCGTGGACGCAAGCGCACACGCGTGGAACGCTTGGTAGCCGCGCCATCCCCGGATGTCTGGCGAACGATATTCCTCCGGCTTTTCTTTGGAAAACGAATGGGCACTTTCGCGAGAGCATATAAGCTAGCCCCAGTGAAGCAAAAGCTTTTGCACCGATGGGCGATGATCACCGACAATCGCGGTTGATTGAATGGGAATTCCGGGTTGAGTTGTGCGCGATATGCGCGGTTGGAAAATCTTAATTCCGTTTGTTTTGATCTGTTCGGGGGCGGCAGCGATGGAATCGCGCTTGCCGTTCAGCACGGTGTTTAAAGGACAGGACCAATTCAATCGACTGGTTGCGAAGGCCAAATCGGGGAATTGGCAAGCGCTTCCGATCGGTGAACGGACGGCGGTGGTCGGCCAGGCGTTGGTCGGCACGCGCTACAAACATTTCACACTCGAAATCGATAACCGGATCGAGTCGCCATCAGTGAATTTTCAGGGCGTGGATTGTTGGACGTTTTTCGAAATCGCGCTCGGCTTCGCGCGGATGCTGAATGAGCCAGAATCGAATTGGACTCCGGAACGGTTGTTGCACTATATCGAACTCGACCGCTATCGCGGCGGCGAATGTACTGGCGAATATCTCTCCCGTTTGCATTATTTGGAGGATTGGCTTTACGACAATGACCGTCGCGGTCTGGTAGAGGACCTGACGCGCAATCTCGGCGGCCTCAGCGTCTCGCATTCCGCTCGCGAGATGAGTGTAGGTTGGCGGCACTACCGTTATCTCGCAGCGAACCGGTCGCTGCTCGGGCCGCTCGGCCGGATGGAAGCGAATGTTTCATCGCGCCCGCTCTATCAAATTCCAAAGAACCGTGTCGCTGGAATTGAATCAAAACTGCGCAGCGGCGATGTCATCGGAATTATTTCGCGCGACCGGAATGGGCTCTATTCAACCGCACACGTTGGCCTCGCACTCCGCACAAATGACGGCGTTCTGCATTTCATGCATGCCTCGTCACCGGGAAATTCCGGCCGCGTCATCGTTGACGCCGAGCTGTCGAAATATCTGTATCGCTACCGGACAGATAGCGGAATCCTGGTAGCGCGTCCGTTGCGTTAGGCTTTTTCCCGCTCGTGAAATTCCGCGAGCAACCCTTCTAGTCGCCCAAGAGCCTCTTCCGCATCGACGCCGTGTGCTTCGAGTGTGGCGGTAGCGCCGCAATCGAGGTTAGCGCGGAGGATGTCGATGAGACTGGCAGCCGAATATCGTTTTCCGCCTTTCACGACCCAGATTTCCGATCGGAAACTGTTCGCGCGTTTGACGAACTCGGCGGCCGGCCGCGCATGCAGACCAAGCTCATTAGTGATGCGCACCTCGCGTTGCGCGGAGACGGGCGCGCGCTTCTCGCCAAATCTCATGCCTGACTCGTGCCCCAGCGGCGATGGAGAAATTTTTCTATCGGTGAAAAGAAGATTTTATCCGCAAGCAAACCGATAACAACGATCACGAGCATGATGGCAATAACTTGATCCATTGCACTCAATTCCCGTCCATAATGCAGGAGCTGACCAAGGCCGAAACCGGTAAGGATCGTCACAAAGATTTCCGCCGCCATTAGCGAGCGCCAGGCAAAGGCCCAACCTTGTTTCATCCCGCTAACGATGAATGGCAGCGACGCCGGGAGGATGACCGTCAACCAGATATGCAAGCGCTTCGAACCCATCGTGAGCGCCGCGCGGCGATAGATCGGCGGAACATTTCGCACACCAGTTTCGGTGGCGATAACGACTGACCAGAGAGTGCCCATCACAACCACAAACAACATCGCCGCCTCGGTTTGTCCGAACCAAAGCAATGCGAGTGGGACCCAACAAACGCTCGGCAACGTTTGCAGTCCAAGTGCCGTCGTTCCGAGCGTATCGCGCAGTAAATTCCAGCGAGCGATCAGGAGTCCGAGCGGCAAACCGACAACGATTCCGATGAAATATCCGATTAAAAGGCGACGCATCGTGATCACTGTTGCGTGGCCAAGTGTTCCATCCTCAATCGCACCCTTGAGATAATTTGCCACCTGGAGTGGAGACGGCAGCAATACCGGCGACCAGATCTTTGCGCGAAAAAACGCTTGCCACAGGAAGAGAAGCACAACGAAAAAAAATGCAGCGGAAAGAAATCTTTTCATCTGCCGTCCTCGCGTTGCTCCTCGCTAAACTTTCTTAGCGAACGGATGATTTTCGTCGCGTAACCCGCGAGATCGACACTATTGATATCGCGCGGTCGCGGCAGGTCTACGATAAATTCCTCCTGAATGCGACCGGGATGCGGTGAAAAAAGCAGCACGCGCTCGCCCAGGCAGGCGGCCTCACGAACATTGTGGGTGACAAAGACGATTGTCTTTTTGCGCTCTTTCCAAATTCTCTGAAGGTCGCCGTAGAGTTGTTCCCGCGTTAGAGCATCCAGCGCCGCGAACGGTTCATCCATGAGAAGAACGCGCGGATTTGGCGCGAGCGCACGGGCTAAAGCCGCACGCTGTTTCATCCCGCCGGAAAGCTCGTGGATATTTGCGTGCTCGAAACGCGTCAGACCAACCAGTTCGAGGTAATATTTGGCGACGTCCCGGCGATCTTTGTTCGTCAAGTTGGGCTTCAGCTTCAAGCCGAAAAGGACGTTGCCAAAAACATCCAGCCACGGGAAAAGCGCTGGTTCCTGGAACATCACCAGGCGATCGCGTCCCGGACTCGTTACGGGTTTTCCATCAGCGCGCACACTGCCGCTATCCGGCTTTTCCAATCCTGCGATAATGTTGAGCAATGTTGTTTTGCCACAGCCGCTCGGACCGACCAGGCAAACGAATTCGCCTTCATTCACTTGCAGATTCACGCGATCAAGCGCAAGCACTTTTCCAGTGGCAGCTTGAAAAGTTTTCGAAACGTCATCGATGGCGAGTTTGCTCGGCGGGACAAGCTGCAGCTCCTCCGTGACCGAACCGGTCCTGTGGCGAAACATCAAGGAGACTCTAGCAGCTTTGAAGTATCAGTGGAGCCCTTAAGAAATCCGGCATCCTTCCCATCCTGGACGGCCTTCGCAATCAGCTCTGGAGACACATCGTTCGTGAACTTAATGCGCTTCCAGGCCTGCGCGACCGCCTCTGGCGCAAAGTCAGCTTTGGTTTCCTCTTTCAATTCGGAGATCAGGAGTTTTTGCGCTTGATCGGGATGCGCCTGAATCCAATCAGTAAGTTCTTTATTGGCGGTCACAATTTTTTTCACGAGATCGCGATGCGCGTTGAGAAACTTTACGCTCCCCGCCAGCCAGGTCGTAATGATATTAGTGTCTTCGAGAAAAACCTTCGCCTTTGCTTCGCGCTCAAGGCGCGTGACCCATGGCTCAACCGTCCAAACGGCATCCACACCGCCGCTCTGGAACAAACCGAGTTGGTCAGGATTTGCGGTCGGCAGGACGATAACGTCGCCACCGGTTAGCGTGACTTTGAATCCTTGCGCTTTTAACCAGGCGCGGCAGGAAATATCCTGAGTATTGCCAAGTTGAGGCGTGGCGATTTTTTTTCCGCGGAAGTCCGCAGCGGTTTTGATGACTCCGTCTGGTTTGATAACGAGCGCGGCACCAGCGTTCGCGGCACCGGCAAGGATTCGGATTTCGTCGCCGTTTGCTTTAAAGTGCGCGTTGAGCGCGGGGCCCTGTCCGACATAGGTCAGGTCGAGCGAACCAGCGAAAATTGCCTCCATCGCGGAAGGTCCAGCGTTGTAAGTGAACCATTGGATCTCGACATTGGGGCCGAGGCGCTCTTCAAACCAGCCTTTGCCCTGACGCGTCAAGGCGTGAGCAATTACACCTTGGGCGTGCGTGATATTCGGGAAATGCCCGAAGCGAATAATCGTTTTGGTTTGTGCCGAGACGATTTGCCCAATGCAGGCAATTGCACTCAAGAAAATGATTAACACTAGTTTTTTCATAAGTTTGCTTTGCTGCTGCAGGGGACAATTGTGGTGGACGAAGAGGAAAGATAAAGCTCTTACGTTGCAAGCAGGTATTTAGCCCCGCGGAGCAGGATTCAGCTGACGCTCGGCGAGTAACCGAAGCGAGAATCGAGCTTGGTCAGAGCACCGGCCGCATATTCTTGATCCTCAGCCGAAAGATACTCGCGATAACCCCCTACCTTTCCGCGACGCACTTTGAACGACTCCGGATCGCGCACGTCGCCGGGCCGCAGTATTTTTGAGTCAAAAGCGCCGGCTGCCTCCATTTTTTTCATGTTCTCGAACTCAGAGAAATCGAGCGCAGCCTGAAAGATCGATACGTCAGGGGTCGTTTCGCCGAGAACGGCAAGGAGCGTCCGAAAATTTTCCCTAGGAAATTCGCGTAGCGACTCATAACGGATGATCGTGAAATCGTCGCGATCGGAGAACTCATTCAACCAGGCGTTCATCGTTTTGATGATGGCGCAGACTCCGAATTTTTTGTCGCGCAAGAGATCACCGACCGTTTTTCGCTTGAACTCGGTGGGCGCGCCACGATCGCGCCGCGTCATCTGCACATAGAGAGAAACAAAACAATCCCGGGGATCGCGCACGAGCAGAACGATCTTAGCGCGTCGAAGCTCCTTTTTTGGGACCAGGTATTTTCCACGGATTCTGTCCCAAAGATCGCCTTTGGTCCGGTGTTCGAAACAATCATGGGAAAAGATGAGCCGGGGAATACCGGGTTCGCCGTAGCGTTCCGGCTTGAGGGTGAACTCGCGGCCATAACGTTTGCAGAAGTAGGCACAAAGAAATGTTCGAACCCAGGTACGTCCGCTTTTTGGAATGGAAAGGATGATTGCCTGGCCGCCTGAAAGTTCGGGTGCGCGACTGCTGAAATTCCGGCGCATCAACCGTGTGACTGCTCGTGCAGATTGAAATCGAGAGATCGATTTCCTCTTCGCGACGGGGGGATTTGGCTGGATCTCCTTATAAAGGGCGCTCTTGTCCGGGCGACCTTTAAACAAGGATCGAGATGTTATTTCAATTGCCATTCGGAACACTCTTCATAGAACTAGAACGCGCAGCGTTACGAAAAGGAGCAAAATCGTTCGAGCTCGCTTGCATATGACCTCAGTCAACGGTATTTGTTCAAGTACAATCGGGGGCGCACTGGCTTCGACTCATCGTTGGAAGCGCGGGCGGCATGTCGAGGATGGTTCGTTGGCCTCGTAAAAAACCGGACCAAAAAAATAAACGCAGATCACGAAGATCTCGCTCTCGCGGCTTAATTGACCGCGACGTTTCCGGGGCGACGCCTGCTAGCGTCGGAAACGTGGACAGCAGGCTGGCGAATCGGCGGAGCGACCGCGCCGGTTTGTGAATCGAATTTCGCGGACGCTCGGGAGCCGGCAGTGTGCCGGTGCAACGTTCGGCTCCTCAAAATTTCTCACCGAATAAACATGTAGATGTTTGCGTGGATAGCAATGAGGACAGGGGTTCAACTCCCCTCGCCTCCAGTTTGCTGATTTGAAGCTATTTACCCTTTAATATCAGCTGACATAGGAACGCCGGTAGAAACATATCCGCAGAAGTCCATCCTAGAGGTAAAGGTTGGTCCCCTCCCGCAGGCACCGGATTTCTAATCTACCGTTTCGCCCTTGGCGCGCACTCCATCTTTCGACAGCGTGCGAAAAGACACGACGTTTGGCGACCGAAAACGACGGTCATTCTGTCAACATGCCGTCAACGGCCTCGCGCGTTAGCGGCAACGGAAATCATGGAATTCCCGCAACACGGTGCGCTCTACCAATGAGCTAGCCCGCCCAAAGACACTAAACGCAAACCGCTACAGTCTATTTTCGCCTGCTTCAACGGGACAGCTCACGCCCGCTCAAGGGCCAAAGCAACGCCTTGGCCAACACCGACGCATAGACTCACCAAGGCACGGGACTGTTGTTGCCTGCGCAAAGCATAGGCGGCGGTCATCACCAAACGTGCACCGCTCGCGCCAAGCGGATGCCCGAGCGCGATCGCGCCACCGTTGCCGTTGACATGTTCAGCATCGTCGGCCAGTCCGAGACTACGCGTACACGCGAGGACCTGGGCAGCGAAGGCTTCATTGATCTCGATTCGGTCGAAGTCGTCGAGACGCAGGCCGATGTTAGCTAGCAGCTTGTGGATCGCTGGGACTGGTCCGATGCCCATAATCCGTGGAGCAACACCGGCCGCTGCCATGCTGATGACGCGCGCCAACGGTTGTAAGCCGTACCTCTCCAGCGCTGCTGCCGACGCGAGTAAAAGAACGCAGGCACCATCATTTATCCCGGAGGCATTGCCAGCCGTGATGGTGCTGTCGGCGCCCAGCAGCGGCTTGAGTTTGGCTAGGTGCTCAGGCGTGATGTTGGGGCGCGGATGTTCGTCTTCACTCACAGTAATAATTTCGCTGCCCTTCCGCACCCGCACTGATGTTATCTCCTCAGCTAACCAGCCTCGCGCCTGTGCGTGCGCAGTGCGCTGTTGGCTGCGCCAGGCATATGCGTCCTGGCAGGCGCGGGCAATGCCACGTTCGCGGGCAAGGTTATCTGCCGTCTGCGCCATCGAATCGACGCCATAGCGCGCCTGCATGACAGGATTGATACAACGCCATCCGAGAGTACTATCCTCCAGTTTTTGCTCGCGGCTGAATGCAATGTGGGCTTTAGGCATGACGAACGGCGCGCGCGACATGCTCTCGACGCCACCAGCAAGCACGAGCTGTGCATCGCCGCCAGCGATCGCGCGAGCCGCAACACCAACTGCTTCTAAGCCGGAAGCGCAAAGTCGATTCACTGTCACTGCGGGTACTGTTTCAGGAAAGCCGGATAGCAGCGCAGCCATGCGAGCCACATTGCGATTGTCTTCGCCGGCCTGATTGGCGCAACCGAGGATAACGTCATCCACAGCGCCCCAGTCCATGCCAGGATAACGTTCGATCAATGACGTCAGCGGCACCGCGGCCAGGTCGTCGCAGCGCACCGCTGCCAGTCGGCCGCCATAACGACCGAACGGTGTTCGGGTTGCTGCCGCAATGAAAACATCAGCCATATGATGGACTCCGGGAAACGGTCAGCGGTTGCCAACCATCGCGTGCCACCGCCTGTTCAATCGCCTGACGCGCGCGATGCAAAGCAGGTAACATTTTTTTCCGGGCCAACGCCTGCACGTTGTCGCTGTAACGCATGCTGACGTTGAGACCGCACACGACCAGTCCTGTCGCAGAACGAACTGGCACAGCAATCGAGCACAGTCCCAGCTCCAGCTCCTGCGAGACGAACGCATAGCCTTGGCGGCGCACCTTCAGGATTTCCGCTTGGAGCGCCCGGGTCTTATAGACGGTGTGCGCGGTAATTGCGCGGAACGTATTTTCGCGCAACCAGGCAGTGAGCTCGGCGTCCGATTTGTCCGCCAACAGGACGCGACCCATCGAGGCGGCGAATGCGGGCAACCGCGCGCCCACACCGAGCGCAACACTCATCAGGCGACGGACCGCCACGCGAGCTACATAGACGATCTCGCTGCCATCCAGTACCGCCATCGAACACGACTCGCCCACCCGCTGCGACAACTGTTCCATCGCTTCGTGCGCCAACTCAGTCAGGTCCAACGAAGAAAGATAGCTGTAGCCGAGCTCGAGCACTCGCGGTGTCAGAAAAAAATGCCGGTCTTGGGCGGCCACATAGCCGAGGTGTTGCAGGGTTAACAAGCTGCGCCGGGCCACCGCACGCGACAAGCCGATCTGCGCTGCAATTTCGGACAGGGTGCAACGGGGCCGTTCGCGATTGAACGCGCGCAATACCTGCAAGCCGCGGTCGAGCGATTGAATGTAATCGGGGCTATCGGTGAACGACGGGCGGAACACCATGGAAGGAGGCTTCAATGAATTGATTGACAACGAGAGGGTAATAGGATTTTATAGGGTGCGCAATGCGAATTAATGTTCGATTATCGAACCCACCCCAGCCAGCGGTTCCCGAAAGGCGTCTCCCGTGATCAGCGAACGCAATAGCGTTTTGCACAGCTGGTGTGTGCCGGCCCAATGGCAGGCACCGACCATTGTCGGCGGACGCGGCGCGCACTTCTGGGACGCCGACGGCCATGATTATTTGGACATGAGCAGTCTATCCGAATGCAGTAACCTCGGGCATCAGCATCCCGCGGTGGTTAAAGCGATCCTTGAGCAGGCTGAGCGTTTATGTTTTATTACCTCCGCCTGGGGTACCCAACCACGTGCAGAACTAGCGGAAGCTTTGCTCGAGAAGGCTGGTTTTGAGCATGGTCGCGTATTTTTTACCGTGGCTGGTGCCGACGCGAACGAGCACGCTGTCAAGTTCGCGCGACAAGCGCGTGGGCTCGCGCATGGCTGGATAATCACTCGCGATCGTTCCTATCACGGCGCCAGCTACGCCTGCATGGCGTTCTCCGGAGACGCGCGCACTCATCACCAAGTTGATCCGGAGCTTTACGCCGTTGCGCAGGTCGCGTCGCCATATGCGTATCGGTGCCCGTTTGCCAGTAGCAGCGAAATCGAGTGCGGCCAGCGTGCCGTCGCGGCCGTTGCTGATGAAATCGACCGCAAAGGTGCAGAGTCGGTTGCCGCTGTCCTGATGGAGCCCAATGCCGGCACTAATGGCATCGTGCCGCCGGACAATTACTGGCCGGGTTTGCGCGAGCTTGCACGGTCGCGCGGCGTATTCCTGATTGCCGATGAAGTGATGAGCGCCTTTGGTCGCTGTGGCGAATGGTTTGCGTGGCAACGATACGGTGACGCCGGCAAACCCGATCTGATGACACTCGCGAAGGGGCTGACTGGTGCACATTTGCCACTCGGGGCGGTGGTGGCGAACGAAAATGTCGCCCGGCGTTTAGAAACGCAGATGCTCTTCACCGGCTTGACTTATTGTGGCCATCCCCTGGCTTGCGCCGCCGGAATGGCGGCGGTCCGCGCTTATGAAGATGAAGAATTGATCGAGCGCTCGCGCCGTTTGGGTGGTGCGATGTTGGTCGAATTAAAGCGCCTACAGCAAAAACATCGCTTGATCGGCGATGTGCGCGGTGGCCATGGTTTGTTCGCGGTCATGGAACTGGTCAGCGACCCAGTCAGCCGCGCACCGCTAGCACCCTGGCCACAAACGCCCCCGCAACTGACGGCCCTTGTCCAAAAAGCGCTCGCCCGCGGGGTATCTTTTGCGGTACGCGGGAACCTGATCATCCTGGCACCGCCTTTAGTGATTGAAGAACGCGAACTGAGCGATGCCCTGGCGTTTCTCGATCGCCTGATTAGTGAAATCGAGTCCGCATGAGCTTCAAACTGACTTACGCGACCATGTTCAACCCGCCAGCGGACATGCACACGCAATTTGATACTTCGCTAGCCGAACTCAATCGCTCCTTAGGCGCCACTCACCCTCTTTATATCAATGGCAAGGACCGCGTCGCCGCGAGCCACGACACGCGGCGCAGTCCTATTGACCAGCGCCGCATCCTCGGCCACTTCCCGCTCGCCACTGTCGATGATGCGAACGACGCAATGGTAGCCGCACACGCTGCTTTCCCAAGCTGGCGCGCAACACCGATGGCCGAGCGTGTGCGTCTGCTCAAGCGCGTCGCGACGCTGATCGAAGAACGCGTTTATCACATCGCTGCAGCCATGGCGCTTGAAGTGGGTAAGAACCGGATGGAAGCGCTGGGCGAGGTGCAAGAGACGGCGGACTTCTTCAACCTCTACGCTGATGATTTTGTCAGACAAAACGGTTTCGATCATCTTCTGCCCGACGATCCGCTACCGGGTTTCCGTTCGCACAATCGCAGCGTGATGAAGCCTTATGGTACCTGGGTCGTCATCGCACCATATAACTTTCCTTTTGCACTCGCAGGCGGGCCCGTGGCTGCAGCTCTGATCACCGGGAACACCGTCGTGCTCAAGACGGCCAGCGATACGCCGTGGTCGGGACGCCTGCTCGCAGATTGTTTACGCGATGCTGGCACTCCGCGCGGAGTTTTCAACTATCTCAATGGTAGCGGCAGCGTGGTTGGGGAGACGCTGCTGAAGCATGCGAATACCGCCGGAATAACCTTCACCGGCTCCTTTGATGTCGGCATGCATATCTATCGTAGCGTGGCCAATGGCCGATATCCGCGGCCCTGCATCACCGAGATGGGCGGCAAGAACGCCTGCGTTGTGACCGCGAATGCCGATCTCGAATGCGCTGCCGCCGGGATTGTGCGTTCGGCATACGGCTTGAGCGGACAGAAGTGCTCAGCGGTGTCACGAATCTACGTTGATGACGAGGTGGCCGATGCGCTGATCGAAAAACTCCAGGAAAAAATCGCCGCTGTTACCATCGGCGATCCTTCGCGACAGGAAAACTGGCTCGGGCCAGTGACCACCGCCAACGCCTTGAAAAACTACCAGCGCTATAGCAAGCAACTCAGCGAAAACGGCGGTCGCGTTCTCTGTGGCGGCCAGCGTCTGACCGATGGTGAGCTGGCGCATGGGTATTTTGTTGCACCGACTCTGGCAGAAGCGCCGTCTACGCATCCCCTGTTTGCCGAGGAAATGTTCGTGCCTATCGCCATGCTTTGTCGGGTGCGCGATCGCAGTGAGGCCGTACGGCTGGCCAATGATTCCCGGTTCGGACTGACTGCCGGTTGCTACGGCAATGACGAAGATGCAGCCTACTTCTTCGACAACATCGAGGCGGGAGTCACCTACGTTAATCGTCCACAGGGGGCCACGACCGGCGCCTGGCCCGGTTATCAGCCTTTTGGCGGCTGGAAAGGATCGGGTTCCTCGGGCAAGGGCATTGCCTCCTTCTATTATCTAGCGCAATACCAGCGCGAACAATCACAGACAAAAGTGGAGTAGATGGTCAGAGCATTGCGCTGGAAGGCTTCACCCATCTGATTCCGTTCGCTGCCGGACACGAGATCCTGCGCCAGAAAAAACGCGATCTGCATCTGATCCGGATGACGCCAGACCTGATCTACGATCAATTGATTGGCGCTGGGTGTGCCCGCGCCCTGACGTTTTCCTGGGGTGGCAATCCCGGCGTCGGTTCGCTGCATCGGCTGCGCGATGCGGTCGAGAATGATTGGCCGCGGCCATTGAGCATCCACGAACATTCGCACGCGGGGATGGCGGCGGCCTATAGCGCAGGCGCGGCCCGCTTACCATTCGGAATGCTGCGCGGTTATGTCGCAACCGATCTTCCAGGCGCCAACCCGCAGGTGCGCGAAGTACGTTGCCCCTACACAAACGCGGCGATCGCCACGGTGCCGGCGATCAATCCAGATGTCACCGTATTACACGCGCAAGCCGCGGATCGCCAAGGCAACATTTTTATCCGTGGCATTGTTGGTGCCCAGAAAGAGGCGGCGTTGGCGGCAAGCACGCTGATCGTCACGGTTGAAGAAATCGTCGAGTCCCTCGCGGCGCCCATAAATGCAATCGTTTTGCCACACTGGATAGTCACAGCGATTGCCGAGGTACCTACGGGTGCTTATCCCTCTTATGCGCATGGCTACTACGCACGGGACAACGCCTTTTACCTGGCTTGGGATGAGATCGCCCGCGACCGTGAGCGCTTCACTGACTGGATCACCCGTCACGTGCTTTGTAGTCGCGACCACGCGGAATTCCTGGACAGCTTGGCGGAGGCGGCATGAGCGTGCATTCCTGCTCAGTAAATTCATATACTCCGGACGAAATGATGACGATCGCAGCCGCGCGCCTGATTCGGCCAGGCTGTGTTTGCTTCGTCGGCATCGGCGTGCCTTCCGCTGCAGCGAATCTTGCGCGCCTGACTCACGCCGCCGACATGGTGCTAATTTACGAGTCCGGCGCCATCGGCACTCACCCCAGGGTATTGCCGTTGTCGATCGGCGATGGCGAGTTGGCCGAGACCGCGACCGCCGTAGTACCCTTACCAGAAATTTTTTCCTATTGGCTGCAGGCTGGCCGCATCGATGTCGGCTTTCTTGGCGCGGCGCAGATTGATCGCTTTGGCAATCTTAATTCTACTGTCATCGGCGGCTACAGAAAACCGAAGACGCGGCTGCCGGGCGCCGGTGGTGCGCCGGAAATTGCCCACCACGCCAAGCAAATTTTTGTGGTACTGAAGCAATCACCGCGAACCTTTGTCGCGAAACTGGATTTTTGCACGAGCGCAGGCTTCATCAATGGACATGGCGAGCGAGCACGGCGTGCTATACCCGGTGCCGGGCCGCAGGCGGTAATCACTGATTTGGGCGTGCTCAAGCCGGCGACCGGGTCGCAGGAGCTCACTCTAGTCGCTCGCTATGAGAATGTCAGTGTCGAGAGGATCCGCGCGGCCACAGGCTGGCCACTGGCAGTTGCCGACAGGATGGACGTCGTCGCAGCGCCGACCGCGGACGAGCTGCGCGTCCTTCGCGACCTGCATAAGCGAACGGAGATTGCTCATGCCAGTAATACACGCCGGTCGAAGAAAACTCCGCGTCCGGCCCCAGCAAGCCATGTCAACCCATGAAGAAGGATTTCGATAACCATCCCGCCATCCGAACCGAATTGCCTGGACCCAAAGCGCGAGCACTCCTGGCCCGCGACGCCGAAGTGGTATCGCCCTCGTATCCGCGCGAGTACCCGTTCGTGATGTCGCATGGTCGCGGTGTCGAAGTCTGGGACGTTGACGGCAATCGGTTCCTGGATTTTGCCGCCGGCATTGCCGTGTGCAGCACCGGCCATTCACACCCGCAGGTGGTTCAGGCGATCAAGAATGCTGCAGACGAGTTCCTCCACATTTCGCCTGATTTTTCGCATGAAAGGCAAGTCGCACTCGGCGAAAAAATCAATGCGCTATCGCCGATGGGAGAGCCAGTGCTCAGTTTTTTCTGCCAGTCGGGTACCGAAGCGGTGGAAGGCGCCCTGAAACTCGCGCGTTATGTCAGTGGACGCTCGCGCTTCATTGGTTTTCTCGGTGGTTTCCACGGGCGCACAATGGGTTCGCTGGCTTTCACTGCAAGCAAGTGCACGCAGCAGCAAGGCTTCTCGACAATGCCAGGTGTCACCCACGTGCCATTTCCGAATCCTTACCGGCCGCTGTTCGCGGGCGACGATCAAGGTCAGGCCGTACTTAATTACATTGAGAACATCTTATTCGGCAGCAATGTGCCGGCAAGCGAAGTTGCCGCGATCCTGGTCGAACCGATTCAATGCGAGGGCGGCTACGTGGTGCCGCCCGATGGGTTTCTGGGCGGCTTGCGCCAGTTGTGCAATCGCCACGGCATTTTCTTGATTCTCGATGAAGTGCAGTCCGGCGTGGGCCGCAGCGGCAGGATGTTCGCCTGTCAGCACTGGGATGTCCAGCCCGACATCATGACCTTGGCCAAGGGCTTGGGTTCCGGCCTGCCGATTGGCCTGGTCGTGGCTAAAAAAACCATCATGCAACAGTGGAAGCCCGGCGCGCACGCGAACACTTACGGCGGCAATCCGCTCTGTTGCGCGGCCGCCTTGGTGACACTCGACCTGATCGAACGCGAGTACGCCGCCAATGCCGAGAAAGTCGGCACCCATTTCATGACACGCCTGCGCGAATTGCAGTCGCGGCATCCGATCATCGGCGAGGTCCGTGGCAAAGGGCTGATGATCGGCATGGAGCTGGTCAGTGATCGAGCCAGCCGCGCACCGTGCACAGAGTCGTGTCATGCGGTGATCACAGGTGCATTTCATCGAGGCCTGCTCTTGCTCCCCTGCGGGCAGAGCACCGTGCGTTTCATACCGCCGCTAACTGTGTCGGTCGCGCAGGTGGACGAGGCCATCACTCTGTTAGAGGCCACCCTGCTCGAAGCACTCGCCCAATAGTAGGAATGATTATGCGTCAGCATAAGATCCTGCTGGGCGCGTTGTTGTTACTGTCTCCCCTCCAGGTAATGGCCGAGCGCAAGACGGTGTTGGCGCAAATTCAGCTGCCGCACAATTATTACTATCGTGAAATGTATCTGCCACAGCTGACCACGGGCCCATCGGCACTGACATTTTCGCCTGATGGCAAAGAGCTGGTTTACAGCATGGGTGGTTCGCTGTGGCGGCAGAGCATCGGTAGCGATCAGGCGCAGGAACTCACCCACGCGGGGGGCTACGACTACCAGCCGGAGTGGTCCCATGATGGCCGACACATTATATTCACGCGTTACCAGAACGACGCTCTCGAGTTGTGGCAGCTCGACCTGCAAACCCACAGGGAAGTTGCGCTAACCACGCATGGTGATGTCAATGTCGAACCGCGCTATTCACCGGATGACCGCCAGGTCGCATTCGTTTCCACCGCTGACAGCGGTCATTTCAACCTCTATGCCGCAAAGATAGCCGACGACCGCCTCACCGATCTAAGACGTTTGTTGCCTGAGCACACGAGCAACGTCTATCGCTACTACTACGCGCCCACGGACCACGCGATCAATCCTTCTTGGACGCCTGATGGTCAGCACTTGTTGTTCGTGTCG
>QHON01000044.1 GCA_003218815.1 Verrucomicrobiota bacterium | reverse complement strand
ATATGATCTTCCGAATCGCGCGCGTGGTGCTGTGGCCAAAACGTAATGCTGACAGTTAGCCGCTGCGCACTTGCGCGTTCTCTTTCGGGAACACCGACGCGGGCAAAGATCTCGAGTTGCTCGATGTGAATCCGATCAGAGAAAGAATCTGGCTCGTTGGGCACGGGGCAAGATTACTGCGCTGCCGATCAGAGCAACACTGGTTTCGTCGCAGCATTTCTTGACGTGATGGCACGCGCGTTGAGGTTCATTCCGCAATGGAAACGGTCTGCCGCGTATTTGCCTATCTAAGACGTTATCCGTGGCTCGCCGTAGGCACGTTGACCTGCGCGGTCCTTGGGACGCTTATGGTCGCTATTTTTCCGACTGTGACGAAATGGATCATCAATGACGTCGTGCGGGCGAATCATCCCGAGAAATTGTTGCCATTGGTTTTATTGGCGGCGGCCGCGTTTCTGCTTCAGCACGGGTTCAACGCGCTGCGGATTGTGCTGAACAACACGTTCGAGCAAAAAGTGATCTTCGATCTGCGCAGTGATTTGTATTCGCATATTCAATTGCTGCCTCTTCGCTGGTTCGACAATCGGGCCACCGGCGATCTGATGACCCGCGTGATCGAGGACGTGAACTCCGTCGAGCGCGTGCTGATTGATGGCATCGAGCAAGGCGTGGTCGCGCTGTTGCAGGTCATAATCGTAATGGTCGTGATGTTTTATTTAAACGCAAAGCTCGCGCTGCTTGCCTTGGCGCCGTTTCCACTGCTGATCGCCGGTGCTCTCACTTATACCTTGACTGCGCATCGCCGTTATCGTTTACAACGCCGCGCCGCTTCAGCCATGAACGCGCTGTTGCACGATAATCTTTCCGGTGTTCGCCAGATCAAAAGCTTCGTGCGCGAAAACGAAGAGCATGGGCGTTTCAATCGGGTGAGCGATCAGTTGCGCCACGCCACCCTCGTAGTCATGCGGGTTTGGGCCATTTACAGCCCCTCGATGTCGATGTTCGAGGCATTTGGCGCCGTACTAGTTCTTGGGTTTGGGAGTCGCGCCGTCTTGGCGGGTGGGATGCAGATCGGCGATTTGGTCGCGTTCCTTATGCTCACCGCATTTCTTTACGATCCAATCAGCCGGTTGCATCAGCTCAACCAACTTATGCAAGCTGGACGCGCCGCAGGCGAACGTGTTTTTGAAATTCTTGATGAACGGATCGAGCCCGGTTGGATAGACAGTAAACCTTCGGCGCGCGTTGCGGGCGATATTCGCTACGAAGAGGTGAGCTTCAGTTATGCAGATGGGCTGCCGGCGCTTGATCACGTTTCCTTTCATGCGCCGCCGGGCGCAACGATCGCGCTGGTGGGCGCCACGGGCGCAGGAAAGTCGACTTTGGTGAATTTGCTTGTTCGATTTTACGAATTCAGCAGCGGCGAAATTTACGTGGATGGAAGGCCGATACGTCGATATGGACTGCGCAGCTTGCGCGAAGCAATTGGCGTGGTGACTCAGGAGAGCTTTTTGTTTAATGGCTCTATTCGCGAAAACCTTTTAATGGGGAAACCGCAGGCGACCGATGCGGAATTATGGCGGGCCGTGGACGCAGCCAATGCCCGAGGCTTCATTGAAAGGTTGCCGTCCGGTTTGGAAAGCGTGGTAGGCGAACGCGGCGTAAAATTGAGCGTCGGCGAAAAACAACGCCTCTCGATTGCGCGTGCGCTCCTGAAGGATCCGCCAATCTTGATCCTCGACGAAGCGACGGCGAGCGTGGACACCGCGACCGAGCGGTTGATTCAAGAAGCGCTCGAGCGCCTGATGTTTCATCGGACATCCATCGTAATCGCGCATCGGCTCTCGACGATTGTGCACGCAGACCAAATTCTGGTACTCGATCATGGCCGAATCATAGAACGCGGCAGGCATGATGAATTGCTCGCCTTCGGCGGAAAATATGCACGGCTGTGTGAGCAGAGTTTACTTGAAACCTCGGCGCAGCCTGAACAGGGAACGGCTGAGGAAATTGCGACTTTGCCGATTCCTGCTCCCGACGAGCAACTGTCGATATAATGTGCAATGCGCGCGACGTTCAACCGCAGCGGATCTCTTTCCGTTCAATTGGCCGGTGTGGGTGAAGCAGAAGACACTGGCGGCGGCGCAGTTGGGATCGCTATTGTTTGTCCCGCCTGCAATTTCCGACCATCTTCGATGTTGTTGGCCTTTTGCAATTCATCGACACTCACTTTGTACATCTTGGCAATGGAGGTAAGCGTCTCTCCGCGCGCGACTGTATGCGTATTCCCGTTCATCGGATGCGAGGCGGACTCAGCCGGAGCCGCAGGCGTGGAAGGTGAAGGCGTATTCTCTCCGACCATTACGCCCGGACGGATATGCGCTATCTGCTGCTCCAGTTTGAGGATTTCCTGCGAGAGAGCGTCGATCTTCGCGTTTTGTTCGTCGATTTTTTTTGCCAACGCTTCAAGTTGAGGCACGTCGACGGATTTGGAGGGTTCCGGCGAAGGCGTCTGGGCCATAGCTGTCGAAAGCAGGGAGAACCCGGAAAAGAGCGCCGCAAAGAAAATAGTAGCCAACTTCATCACCAAATTTTGGCATCAGCGGCTGCGCCTGGCAAGCCTCTGGGAATCAAGCGACAACATTGTTGGCAGCTTGCCTTTCCAATTTTTGCCCTTAAATTTTTTTATGCCTGAGCGCATCCAAAAGCCAGCCGACCCGGTTCCGTGGGGTCCAAAACAAGGCGACGAAGGTGGGCCGCGTTCACCGGATGTTTCGCGGCCGGACACAAAAGATCTTCTAAAAAAAATGCGCAAGGTCGATCCCAATCAATCCAAGCGCTATCGCCAGCGCACCGGCCAATAATGGAGCCGTCCCTGGTGAGGCTTGACCAGAATTTTGCTGGCACGGCCGACGATTTCCCCACCCTGCTACGACGTAAAGGGCTGCTCGGTCCGGCGGCGATTGTCGATCCAATTAGCCCGGTAGGAGGACTGCACCAAAGAAATTGGGAGCCGACTGAGGCGACCACAATTCTTGCCTTCAAATTTTCAGGTGGCGTGCTCGTGGCCGGCGATCGGCGTGCGACTTCGGGCAACACGGTGGTTTACGATCGCGCTGACAAAGTCTTGGAAATTGATCGCCACTCGATCATGGCAATCGCCGGCGTGCCGGCGACGGCCTGGGAAATGGCGCGCGTGCTCGAACATTCATTCCAATATTTTCGGCGGACGCAGTTGCAGGAAATGAGCGTCGACGGGAAAGTACGCGCTCTTTCCAAGCTGCTGCGCGACAATTTCGGATTTGTCATGCAAGGCGTCGGAATGGTGGTTCCGATTTTCGCGACCTACGATTCCCATCCAAAGCCCGAGGCACGACTCTATTTTTACGATGCGATGGGTGCGCAGTTTGAAGTGACCGATTACGCCGCAACCGGATCGGGATCGCCCGCCGTGCGCGGTATTCTTTATTACGAAAACAACTGGGGCGCCAAGCCGCTGCAAAAATTGAACGAAGACGAGGCGGTATCGATTGCCTTACGCGCGCTTGATACCGCTGCGGAATCCGACACGTCGACTGGCGGCGTTGATCGCAGCGGCAAAATTTACCCGCTCATCAAGATTGTGTCGCAAGATGGCATCACGACTTTGGCGGAGACCAAGATCGCTGCCGTCTTCAAGCAGACGGTTGCATGATCGAAGAACCGTATCGTTGGGTTGAAGCAATCGCGAACCGTCGCGAGTACATCGAAGCGCAGCTCGCTTCGGGGAGTCCGATTGCGGCGTTGGGTTATCGCGACGGCATTTTATTCCTCACACTCGGTCAGACGCGGCAGAAAATTTTCGAAATTTATAATCGCATCGCCATGGGCGCGATTGGTCATCCGGGAGACATTGAGCGGTTGCGTATGGCAGCTATCGAGCTGGCCAGTACGGAGGGTTTCACGCGCTCGGCGGCGGATGTTTCATTGCGGCGGCTGGTCCATTATTCGCTCAGTCCGGTGATGAAGAGCGCGTTCGAACAAGTTTATGGCGCGCCGTATCTGGCGCGGATGCTCTTTGCGGAGGTCGGAGAACGTCCCGAAGAAGATCTGTTTCTGCGGGTAGAGTACGATGGCGAGATTGCAACTAGCGGCGCCACCTTCGCCCAAGCGCGGAACGATTTCGCCGCGCTCAGCGGGACACGGCAATCGAGGGAGCTAATGGAATCATTTCTCCAAGCCGAACATGCTCCGGACACCGGTTTTGAAGCGGCGCTGAAATCCGCCCTCGACGCGTGGAGCGTCGGACAGATGGCTTTACAGACTGGCGACACCAAGGAAATGCCAGTGCGCACGGCGGTTGAAAAATATCGACGGGAACAGCTCGCCAACACCGGAATCGAAGCAGGGATCCTCGAGCGAGATCCGAGCCGGGGAATTCGTTATCGTGCGTTGATGGATAAGGAGCTACGCGCGTTGATTCACGATTAGATTAAAATATGGAGAGAAATGTTCGCCCGAAGAGCACCAATGAGACAAGCCGTTCGAAACATACTAGCCTTGATCGGGTTATTCCTGATGATCGCATCCTTTGTCTGGATGCAGCGGATGCCGAAACCGCAATCCGCTCGGTTGAGAATGGCACAACCTTCTGCAATGCCGGGGCCGTTCGCGGTCGTAGTTCTTGATCCTGGGCATGGCGGACAGGATTCCGGCGCAATGTGCGGCGGCGTGCTTGAAAAAGATTTGACCCTGGACGTGGCCCACCGCGTCGATCGCTTGTTGGAGGCGGAAGGAATCGCGACCGTAATGACGCGGCTGGGCGACACTTACGTGTCGCTGGCAGATCGGGCAACATTCGCCAATCGCGTCAGTGACTGCATTTTTATCAGCATCCATTTTAACGAAGACAATCAGCCGGTTTCAAGTGGAGTGGAAACCTATTATGCCGCCCATCAAATGACTCCCGGATCATTCGTGACTTCGTGGTTGCCTTCCTTATTGCGAGCACTTCCTGAATCGCCGAACGTGGAAAGTCAAAGCCTCGCGGGATTTATTCAGGAAGCGTTGGTCGCCCGCACGCAGGCACTTAATCGGGGGACAAAGGCCAAGCAGTTTTTTGTAATCGAAAATGTGACTGCACCCGCTGTTTTGATCGAAGGAGGATTTCTCACCAACAAAGAGGATATTTCAAGGCTGGCGAGCGAGGATTATCGCGAGCAAATTGCCGCAGCGGTTAGCGACGGAATTGTCCGTTATCGCAACGCTTTAAAGGAGCGTCAATCAGCAGTGGCGGCGACCGGGTCGGCTAAACGCTGAATAAGCAAGAAGTCGTGGCGTCAAAACCAAAACGGGGATGAAAGCTAAAGTGGTCGTGCTTGTTCTTCTCGGATCGGTTGCGCTGGTGCGAGGAGATCAAATGATCGAAAGCGTGCAACAGGCGCTAAAAGACCAAGGCTTCTATTATGGTGAGATAACCGGGGAGACGAACGCAAATCTATCGGCGGCGATTCGCCGCTATCAAATTCGCAATGGACTCGAGGTGAACGGTGAGCTGAATAGTGAAACGCTTCGTTCACTAAGAATTAATTCTTCTGCGCCTGGACAGCCGACGGTGAAGGTTAGCCCATCGCCAAGCCCCGGTGCCGTCCCCAAAGCAGAATCGTCCGGCGAAACAGCTGGACCTGCCACCGCGCCAGTGCAGCCTTTCTCCAACCCGCCGCAAGATCGACAACTCTATCCATCAAATCCTGTGGTCCCTGGCGCTTCACCAGGACTACTCTTTGCTGGAACTCCATACGAGAGTGCGCTGCCCGATGTGCAACGCAATCTCGTGCTCTCCGCACAAATAGCGCTGGCGCGTCGTGGCCTCTATCGCGGTGAGATCGACGGCATATATGGACCAGCCATGGAATTTTCGCTGCGCGCCTATCAAGCGCGGACAGGACTTCCGGTTACGGGCCGGTTCGATTTGGAAACACTTGCCGCACTCCAGTTGTTGCCGCGGGCGCGTGCACCGACCTTCAATCCGTTCCGCCAGCGTCTCCGTCCTCGGCCCGAGCCGCCTGTGCGAGGCGACTGGATTCCTGAATAGGTCGTCGAGTTTGGAATGTTCATGGGATCGCTATTGCGATCGCGTCACGACTTTGCGCTGTCGAAACGCACCGACTGTAGTTCAGCGAAAACCGTGCCGACAAAAACTTGTGCCTCGATACGAAGCAGGATTCGATCGGTATCATCCGAGACCCAGATCGTGGCGCGCCGGAATTTCCGATGTGGCTGCAAATCAAACTTTTTACCAATCCGGTTGAGCTGCAGATCAATTTTTATCGCATTGTAGGTGCCAGCGCGGACCGAGATTTTTTCCCGGCCCAGCACGGTGACGGTAGCAAGATATGCAGACGTGGCGGGATAAACGACGACACGGTACGTGCTCCGATCCGACAATGGCTGGCTTCGAAGATAAAGCATCGCCGAATGCAAATCGAACAGGTTCGGAAAACTGAATTCGCGCGTCTTCGTGCCGGCAGAGCCACCTTGGCCTTCTGTTCTTGCGCGACTGACCCCATTATTTGTGAAGGTGAGATGAGTAACGATTTTCTTTGATCGATAATCCTCTGTTTGCAACGTCTCGACTGGGCGCAACTTTTCCGCATGGGCGAGCGCACGGTAATTCACATCCAGTTTCCATAAGGCGCGGACGAAGCCGATCGTCCGCCCTGTTCCGTCGAGTTGAAACTTGCCTTCGGATGTTTTTGTAAAATGGACTTCTCCGGTGGCAGCCGTCAATCCAGACCAGCCAAAACGATAAGTTGCACGGAGAGGCCGAAGCTCTGGGAAATCGCCGGGCGGAGCTTTAGTAAGGGTTGACTGCCAATTCGCCGCGGCTGAGCGGGAGCCGAAAGACAGAAGCAGAAGAAGAACGATCGTAGCCGACTGTTTTCCGCGAAATCCGGTTCTCGCAATCTGCCCTGAAAATCCAATCGGAGCGTTCGCGGCTTGCAACCGCCCGCATATCTTTGCTTCCCGACTTGCCCGCCGGCTCTTCACCTGTACGAAAAAGACACGCGAGTTGTGGCTCGCGTGGATTTCTGACGTGCCGAAATTAAACTAAGGTTTCGAAGCTCTCGCCGGCGTCGCAGATGGACTCGCCGAGATCCTCTCGGTTGAAATCGCGGTGCTGCGGCCGGGTTTATTTAGAACGGTAATGATATCGCTGGTAAAATCGACATTATCAGGGGCGTACATTACAACAGGCACTCCATTCAGGCTCATGCCCGACCTGTCAAATACCAGGTCCATGTGGTTGGTTTTGACCTTGTCCATTACGATGTCGGTGATTTCTTTCACGATACCTTCGCGCATGCGCATCGCTTGTTCTTGTAGCTGCCGTTCGCGGGTTTGACGGAACTCACTGATTTCCCGCTCCATATTCTTGATGTTAGAGATCTTATCGTCGCGCTCCTTTGCTTTTTGTGTCTTGGCATCGGCGCTTAAGGCTGGAGCATCGAGCTGCTTGTTCAGGTTGTTGATTTCATCCAGCGCCTTCTTGTAGGATTCCGCGCGATCATCGTATTCTTTCTTGGCCGCATTTTTGGCGTCATTGATTTTCGCTTCCGCGTCCTTGGTCTTGCTATATTCTTTAAACGCGCGCTGCATATCGACTGTTCCGATTTTAAGTGTGCCCTGAGCGAAAACCGCAAGTGGTAACGCGAGCGTTAAAGCCAGGATTGTAGAGAGAAGCTTCTTCATAAAACAGAGGTAACGGTCGTTGGAACCGCGTTAGACTGCAACTATTTAGATTTGTTCAAAATTGATATCCAACGTTAAAATTGAAGTGCCCACCACCGTGGTAGCCATCACGCTGCAGGGGATACCCGTAGTCCAGCCGGAGCGGGCCGATCGGCAAATCAAGTCGAACTCCGACGCCAATATCGGAGGCTATATGATTGAAGCCAAAAGACCACGCGTCACTGTTGTCGAAACCCGTGTCATAGAAAACTGCGCCGCGCGCCTTTTCGACAATTGGAAAGGTCCATTCTATCGTCATGCGAGCCATTGATTGGCCACCGGTCGGTTCACCATTCTCTTGTGGGCCGACTTCGCGGTAAGGAAATCCACGGAGATTGTTCGAGCCCCCGAGGTAGAGACGTTCGAAAATCGGAACAAAATCGCCGCTTCCCCAGGTGTTGACGGTCGCGATTTCGCCGTTGATGAGCAGGATCGTATCCCACGGAAGATGGAAATATTGGGACCCCTCGAGGTCGATTCCGTAAAGCTGCGTGTCGCCTCCGAGAAAACCGCCCGCGACATAAGGCGAAAGGGCGACGCGTTGCCCACGCCTGGTCAGCAACGGGTTATCACGTCTGTCGTATACAAGACTGGTCAAAATCTCGCTCTCCACGGTCGAACCCTTTGACTGCTGGATCGCTTCCGGCGCGCTTGTGGAAACGTTGTAAATGTCGATGTCCTGCAAACGGTAACCCAAGGTCGCGTACAGGTATGCGTTGATCGGTTTGCGTGCCTCGATAGAAAATCCGTAATTCCGCTGGTCATAGTCCGTACTCAAGTAGTTGGCCTCCGTAAAAAAAAGCTGACCACCCAGGGACAGCCTGCGATCGAGGAAATAGGGTTCGGTTAATGCGAGGATGAAATCCTTGCGTTCCGTGCCATACTGGACACGCAGTCTAAACTTCTGACCAGCGCCGGTGAGTCCCGGCCAGTTCATTAAATCGAAGTTGCCCTGGGTGAGTTCCGCGAAGCCGACCAGCTTGTCGATCGTGCTGAATCCGCCGCCGAAGCTAAACGACCCTGTCCGCTTCTCCTGTACGAGGATGGTAAGATCTTTGCGGCCGGCGATATCTGTATCTTCGGGATAAGTTTCGACCTTCGCAAAATAGCCCAGGTTCTCGAGGCGCTTCTTGGTGGTATCTACCCGAACCGTGTTAAAGACATCGCCGGGTGCGACCAAAACTTCGCGGCGAATGACCTTGTCCTTGGTGCGCGTGTTACCGGCAATGTTGATTCGTTGTACAAACGAGCGGTCGCCTTCTTCGATTTTATAATGCACGTCGACCCGAGCAGGACCAGCCGGCGTACCTTCCGGCAAAATCACAAGATCGACATAACCGCCACTGCCGTAGGCATCCGCAAGCGCCTTCGCATCGTCGTGCAGCGCTTTCGGCGAATAGACGCTGCCCTCCTTCATTTTCAACAATGCTCGAATCTTTTCTTCCGTCGTTACCTTCTCTCCCGAAATCAAAACCTTGTTCACGTGATATTGCGGGCCTTCCGCGATCACGATCGTAATGATCATCGGACCGTTCTCGGACCGTTCCCTACGCACGTCTTTAATTTCTACGTCAATGTAACCGTGGTTCTGATACCACTCACGAATGCTGTCCAGATCCTGCTGCAACTGCGTCTCTTCCAGCCGGCCGGATTTATCGAAAAACGAAATGAGCGTCTTGCCTTTCGTTTTCATTTGCTTGCGCAGCACTCTCTCGCTGAAGTGCTCGTTGCCTTCGAAACGAATCCTGCGCACGGCGCCCTTGACCCCTTCGTTGATTGTGTAGACTACCCGCGAGGTGCCTCGTTTTTCGTCAATCGCATCGACACGGTACTTTACGTCGATGTCCGTGAAGCCCTTGGCCTGATAGACCTCAATGATTTTCTGGCGCGCTTCCTCCAGCTGCTCCTCGTTCACCGGCTGGTTGAGTTTTAATTTGATTTCCTTGCGAAGCCTCTTCGCTTTGATCCTTTCGGCTCCATTGATTTCGATCTCGCGCACGATCGAACGAGTCTGCACTGCCACGGTTACCTTCACGCCGTCGCCTTCCGGCTGAGCGAAGATGCGAACGTTTAGAATGGAGCCGGTCTTGTAAAGAGCCTCGATGTCCTGCTCGACCACTTGATCGGAGTAGGGCTGACCCACCCTGGTTCGCATATGCGCGAGAATCCGCTCCTTGCTCACCGTCCCTGGCCCCGTGTACTGCACGTCGATCGACCGGATGATGGGAGGCCCCTGCGCTTGGGGGCCCTGTGCTCGAGCCGATACCGCGGCAAGCAATACGCAAATGAACGCGGCCCAGGTTGCAAACGGCGGGCGGCGCATCCATCCGGAAAAATGTCTCATAGGTTAAGAAACGCAGTCCCGCGCAACAAACCCACGCCGGACAGGCGGCTATATCGGAAAGAAGAAGGCAGTGTCAAGGCAAGATTTTTCCGGGGAAGCGGGCAGTTTGTCGATAAATTACTCGGCCGCCGTTTTTAGTTCAAAAGCTCGTACCAGTTATTTCGCCGGCGCGGTTCGTAGCCGGCGTCCCGAATGAGCGATTCAATCTCTGCGGCGTTTAGCCGAAATGTGGTCCCGGCGCTGCTTACGACATTCTCCTCCATCATCACCGATCCGAAATCGTTCGCACCGTATTTGAGCGCGATCTGCCCGATCCCCGCCCCCTGCGTTACCCAGGAGCTTTGCACATTGTCGATGTTATCCAGGAAAATCCGGGCGAGGGCTTGCGTCCGCAAATATTCCACCACGCCAGTTGGGTGCTCCACCTTCAGAACAGTATGCTGCGGTTGAAACGTCCAGCAGATAAAGGCGGTGAATCCGCCGCTGCGATCCTGCTGATCACGGATGCGCTGCAAATGCTCGATCCTGTCTTCAATCGTCTCGACATGACCGAACATCATCGTCGCGCTCGATCTCAACCCGAGCTCGTGCGCGACTTGCATCACTTCCAGCCATTGATCGCTGTTAATTTTCAGCGGCGAAATCTTCTTGCGCACGCGATCAACCAGAATTTCGCCGCCGCCACCCGGAATGGAGCCCAGCCCCGCGTTTTTAAATTCGGAAATCACTTCACGCAGGGGCATCCGGAAAGTTTCCGCAAAGTGCTGGAATTCCGGCGGACTGAATCCGTGGATATTGATGTGCGGATATTTCGCCCGGATGTGCTGCAAAAGATCGACATACCACCGGAATGGCAGTTTCGGATGATGTCCACCCTGCATCAGGATTTGAACCCCGCCCTTCGCCGAAAGTTCATCGAGCTTCCGATCGATCTGCTCGAACGAAAGCACATAATGATCTTCATCTTTTTCGGTTCGATAAAACGCGCAGAATTTGCAGTACACATTGCAGACATTCGTGTAATTAATGTTTCGATCGACAATGTAAGTGACGATCTCACGGCCGCGTCCGCCGTAGCTTCTCGACTTTGCCAAGTCCCGCCGCGCATTTGCCAGAGCGCCCAATTCCTCCAGCGGCCAATGCGATAATTCGAGCGCTTCTCCACCCGAAATCCGTTCACCCGCGAGAACTTTTTCCCTCAACGCATCTCGATTTAGCGAAACCATTGCCGGCTATTTTATATGACGCGGTAACTCATTGCACGTAGATCATTCTGATGGAGCGTCGAGTAGCAATCGTGGGTGCCGGCGTCTCGGGACTTACTTGCGGCGTTCTTTTTGCCGAACG